>DASSZC010000358.1:0-4330 GCA_035702925.1 Gemmatimonadaceae bacterium
GGTCGCGCGCGGACGTCCACGTCCATCCACATCCCACCGGCGCCGGCGGTGCGGATCGCCGCCCGTCCAGTCACCCGCGAACGCGCGCCGTTCTCGATGTGGGTGAGGTCGCCGTCCGCCACCAGCCGCGTCGTCGTCGTCCCATTGACCGTCGCCGTCCCGATGACGATCCCGCCCACCGGAAGCGTCGGCATCCACGTCCGTGCCAGCGCCACCTGCACCGGGTCGGCGCGCACCTGCAGCGCGCGCGCCCGGAAGCCGCCGCCGGGGATCATCCCGACCTCGCCGACCGCGGCGACTTCGCTCGTCCCGTCGCGCGAGTCGGCAAAGGTGACGTCGCTGTTCAGGCGCATCGCGTGGATCCCGCCGGCCAGCGACAGCCGGCCGCCTAACGTTCCGCGCCGGGGCGAGGTGAAGTTCGGGACCATCTGCTCGATCGTCCGCGTGTCGAGCCCGGCGACGCGGAGGTTCGTGTCGTGGAAGGCCAGCGAATCGCCGAGTGCGAGCCCGAACGTCCCGGTCGCATGGGCGCCATCGAGGGTGATGTCGGCGTTCGTCGCGACGTAGTCCTGCGACTTCCCCACCCACGTCATCAGGAAGTCGAGCGAGCCGCCACCGTTCGCCGGCAGCCGCGGATAGAGCCAGCGCAGGTCGCCGGCGGCGACAGGAGCGCCGTGCAGCTTGAGCGTCATGTCCGACGACTCGTAGACGTAGCGCCCGTCGCCGGTGATGTGCGAGCCGGGAAGCTTCGCGTCGGACTTCGTCCACCACAGCGAGTCGCCGGTGAACTCGAAGGTCCCCTTCAGGTCGCGCACCTCGGCCACCGGCGGGAGGAAGGGGGCGGCGACCATCTGCAGCGACGCGACCTGCATCAGCTTCGTCGGCTCGGCGGGATCGGCCAGCCGGAGCTTCGGCAGCTTCGCGTTGATCCGGTCGAAGTTCATCACCTTCTGGTAGCCGCCGGCGACCCGCTCGATCCGGTTCCGCGTCTTCCCGCCTAACGCGAGCGACGCGACGCTGTCCTGCTGCGCCGCCGTCAACGCCGTGTCCGGGTGCCAGGGCGACTTCACGATCATCTGCCCGTCGACGATCGTCACGTTGGTGAACGAGATCCAGCTCCCGAAGCCGTGCGTCGTGTCGGCGGGATTCGACGGCGTTCGCGGGAAGATCCGGTCGAAGTTCCACTTTCCGTCCGGCGGCCGGTCGAGGACGACCACCGGCCGCGTGATCGTGACGTCGTTGAGGGTGACCCTCTTCCCGATCAGCGCGGCGAGCGAGTACCGCGCCGTCACCGCGTCGGCGACGAGGAAGGGAGCACCGGTGCTGTCGGCGATCGAGATGTCGTGGATCGTCGTGCCGGTCATCAGGTTCCCGTCGATCCGCCCGATCGAGAGCTTGCCGTGCACATGCGACTTGAGGACGTCGAGCGCGATCTTCCGCACCCGTTCGTGCCCGTAGCTGGTGCCGGTGAGGACCCAGATTCCGAGACCGACGATCGCGATGATCGCGATGACGATTCCGGCGATGATCTTGAGCGCGCGCCGCATCAGAACGCCTGCCCGATGGAGAAGTGGAATGTGATACGATCGAGGAACTTCGTCGCCGGGTCGTACCGGTAGGGCTTCTTCAGCTCGACGATCTCGCCCTGTCCCTGGGCGTTCGTCCGCTCAGTGTACACCGGCAGGTCCTCGGCGATCGACGGGTTGTAGGCGACATCGACGCGGATCGGACCGACCGGCGACGCGTAGCGGATTCCGACGCCCGGCGTCACCGCGCCATTTCCCTTGGCGAGGTCGCGAAGCCGCGACGCCCCGACCAGCCCCCCGTCGACGAACGCCGCGCCGCCGATCTGCCGCCAGATCGGGAAGCGCAGCTCGACGCTCCCCTCGAGCAGCGACGTCCCGCCTAACGGCCGGGCGGTGAAGTCGCGGGCGGCGAGCGTCGTGTCACTCGACTTCGGATTGGCGATGACGCGCCCGTTCGGGTCGCAGTCGGCGATCGTCCCGTATGACGTGTCGCAGCCGACCAGGGTGGCCATCTTGCTCCTCGGGATCGTCAGCGCCCTTGGGCCCAGCTGGCTCTCCCCGTAGCCGCGCACCGACTGCGAGCCGCCCGCGTAGAATCGCTTGCGCGGGTGCAGCACGTTCTGGGCGTCGCTCACCCCGAGCGCGGTGCCGGTGCTGCCTAACGCCCGGACGATTCCCGCCCGGCCATGGATGGCGAGGACGCTCGACCGGAACACCTGCATGTAGGTCGCGAGGTCCACCGTCGCCCTGTTGTAGCGATAGTCGGATGCCGTGAACCCCGACGCGTGCTCGAGCTCGAGCTTCCCGAGCAACCCCTTCGTCGGCGAGAACGCCTGGTCCGTCTGGTCGATCTGTGCCGTCAGCGCCAGGGGCGACAGCCGCTGCGGCTTCCGCTGCGCCTCGATCGTCTCGTTGCTGCACACCCCGAAGTAGACGCAGAAGTAGAGATCACCCGCCTCGATGCGGGTGAACTCGAACCGGTATGTCGCGCTCGCTGGCGCACGGATCGCGATCTCGCGCGTGAACGATGCCTGCGTCCCCTCGCCACGGTCGATGAACACCCCCGGCGTCGCCCGCCGGTGCGCGAAGACGCCGAGTCCGACCGTGTTGCGCGCGTTCTGGAACCATGGCTGCCTGACGTCGGCGCTCAGCTGCCAGGTCGGCTGCTCGAAGGGCGCCCGCTCGTCCGCGGTCGCGTTCTTCAGGACGTTGCGGAAGACACCGACGCCATTGAGCTGGCCGGCGAGCAGGTTCCCCACCGCGCCCTGCACGTCGAGCTGTCGCCCGCCACCGAGGAAGTTGAAATGCTGGAACCGTCCCTGGACCTGGACGAAGTCCGCCGTGTTGAAGCCGCTCGAGATCCGCGCCTCGCGCAGCGGCGCTTCTTTCACTGCGATCTCGAGGATCTTCACGCTGTCCCCCTGCGGCGGGATCACGATCGCCGCGTGCCGGAACAGCTGCGACTCGTAGAGATTCCGCTGGCTCTCGATGACGTCCGAGCGCTTGAAGATCTCCCCCTCGTGCAGCGCGAGCGAATGACGGATCGTCGCCTCGGAGACCTGCTCGTTCCCCGCGACGCGGATCTCGCCGATCCGCGCCAGCCAGCGCGGGTTCACCGAGATCGCGACGTCAGCCCAGTGCGAGGTGTCATACACCACGACGGTGTCGACCCGGACGACCGCGTCGGCGTATCCGCGGTTCGCCAGCTTGTTGCTGATGTTCACGACCGAGGAGTCGAGCGCCAACAGGTTGAGCGGCTTCCCGACCTTCACTCGCACCGAACCGCGAATGTCCTTCGCTGACAGCACCGGCGTCTGCGGCCCGACCGCGATCTTCCGGATCAGCGTCGGTGGCCCCTCGTGCACGCGGAAGGTGACGCCGACACCGCCGGCGACCGGCGTGACCACCGTATCGACCGTCGTCTCGCGATAGCCGCGCTTCCAGTAGAAGACGCGGATGCGCAGCACGTCGCGGGCGAGCTCCTTCCGGTCGAGGAAGAAGTGCGCGTACACGGCCTTCGACTTGGTGATCCAGCAGATCGGGGTGAGGATCAGCCCCCGGCAGTGCGACGCCTCGGTCGAGATGCTCTTCTCGAGCTCCGATGTCGGGAACGCCTTGACCCCGCGCAGCGAAAGCTTGTTGACTTCCGGTGCCTCGAGCTGGTCGCTCTTCGCGTTCTGGGCGGAGATCGGTAGGGGGCTGGCCAGCAGCATCGCTGCCCCCAGCGCCCGGAGGGCGGTGCGGATCGTCATGGCACCGTCCTCAAGTGCAAGCGATGGGCCGCTTTGCACCCGAAAAAAACCCGCGCCGGGGGCCCCGGCGCGGGTTTCAATGCTGTACTCTCTCCTCCCTCATCTCTCGATCGGAGTCTCTCTCGTTTCTCGTCGCCGTGTCACAAGCCGGAAAGGAGCGAATCATTGTTCTGCGTTGCGGCGATCCGCTTGATCAGCCACTCCATCCCCGCCTGCGGGGGCATCTGGCTCAGCCCACGGCGCAGGGTGTAGACCGCGTCAAGCTGGTCGGGGCGGAACAGCTTCTCCTCGCGCCGCGTTCCGCTCGTCGCGATGTCGATCGCGGGGTAGATCCGCTTCTCGGCGAGCGAGCGATCGAGCTTGATCTCGGAGTTGCCCGTCCCCTTGAACTCCTCGAAGATCACGTCGTCCATCCGCGATCCGGTTTCGACTAGCGCGGTTGCGATGATCGTCAGCGAGCCGCCTCCCGATGACGCCGGGATGGCGCGCGCCGAACCGAAAAACGCCTTCGGCTTCGCCATCGCCTGGGCATCGAGTCCGCCGGACAGCGTG
>DASSZC010000424.1:0-3549 GCA_035702925.1 Gemmatimonadaceae bacterium
CCTGCGGAAAGGTGTCGGCCGCGGCCGGGCTCCGTCGCAGCGCGCGGCTCGTCAGCTGGTCGGATCCGGGCGCCCGTCCGACCCCGAGATCGATCCGCCCGGGGAAGAGCGACGCCAGCGTCCCGAACTGCTCGGCGATCACCAGCGGCGAATGGTTGGGGAGCATGATCCCGCCCGCGCCGACGCGGATCGATTTCGTCCCCGCCGCGATGTGCGCGATCACGATCGACGTCGCCGCGCTCGCCACCCCGGGCATGCTGTGATGCTCCGCCAGCCAGAAGCGCCTGTACCCCCACCGCTCCGCGTGCTGCGCGAGATCGAGCGAATTCGCGAACGCCCGCGCGGCAGTGCCGCCCTCGATGATCGGGGCGAGATCGAGGACGGAGAGCGGTACTGTCGTGGGCATTCAGGAACTGGTGCGGGACTGAGCAGTAAGCGGTAAGCTGTAAGCGCACGGCGTTGTCGCTGCGTTCCCTCGACGCCGTGCGCTGCCTGCTTACCGCTTACCGCTTAGAGCCATTGCGTCACGGCAGCGGATTCCGTTCCCACGACCCGTACATCGGATTCGGCAGCGCGATGTACGTTTCGCCGAAGTTGGCGAAGGCGCTGTCGCCGGCGGTGCGGATCGCCTGGGTCAGGCGCGGGAAGTCCTGGATGTTGTCGCCGACCCACATCAGGACCTTGAGCGCGGGGAGCGTCGATGGTGCCGTGCCGGCGGCGACGGCGTCGAAGCGCGGATCCTTGCTCCCGTTCTTCGGATCCGTCTTGCACAACACCTCGTCGGCGACGATCCCGACCTTCCGCAGGTTCGAGCGCGTCGGCTCGCAGTACCGGTCGTCGCGGTTGGTGACGATCACCACCTTCCCGCCTAACGTGCGGACGCGCGTGGTGAAGGCGACCGCGCCGGGGAGGGCGGGTGCCGCCTCGCGCAGCACCCATTCCTGCCAGCTCGCCTCGTCATAGCGCGCATGGCGCTCGGCCAGCTCCTGCTGGTATGACGAGTTGTCGATCACCGTCTCGTCGGCGTCGAGGATCACCGCCCAGCTCCCTGACGGGAACCCGGGCGAGCGCCGCTCGATCACCGTCGTCGCCGTGCGGTAGCCCTGCAGGTAGAGCGCGCGCCGCTCGGCGGAGGCGCGGAACCAGCGCACGCTGAGCGGGATCGAGTCGGCGGCAGCGTCAGGCGGGGGCGCCGAAGCGGGCGCTGGTGCCGTGGGCAGTGGTGCCGGATGCGTCGCGCACCCGGCAGCCCCGGCGACGATCAGGGCGAAGGAGGCGACACCAGCGAGCTTCCCTGCCCGCGAGCGACCTGTGACACGGGTGGCGAGCGCGCTCACTTCGCCAGCCTCGCGCCGGTCAGCGCGGCGACCGCGCCTAACGTCGTCTGCGCGGCGTTCAGGCCGAGCCGGAAGTCGGCGTCGCTGTAAGTCGCGAAGATGTCGGTCGGCTGGTGCCACTGCGGGTCCCATCCCGCCCCGATCTGCGCCCCGCGCTCGTTCTCGCGCAGGCTGATCGCCGGGATGATGTCCTGGAAGGGCGCCGAGTCGGTGTTCGTCATGTGCTGGCCGACCGAGGCGGGGTAGTCGGTCGCGTACTTCTCGTTCGCGTTGGCGAACGCCCAAGCCAGCTTCTGCGCGTCGGCGGCGAGCTTCGACGCCGACTGGAACTCGATGTTCACGTCCGCTTCCGGACGCTGCGACTTCGGCATCGTCCCGTCGGCGTTGGGCATCCCGTGGTCGAACATCATCATGTCGTGCTGGATCATCCCGAGCCAGCGCGGCTCCGGATACTTCCCCGATCCCTTCGGCGACTCGATCCCCTGCAGCGCCTGGCGCTGCGCGATGTAGGCTCGCGCCCCGTTCAATCCCGTCTCCTCGTTGTTCCAGAGGATGAAGCGGATCGAGCGGTCGGTCTTCACGTCGGGGGAGCTGAAGACGCGCGCCAGCTCCATCACCACCGCCGTTCCCGAGCCGTCGTCGTTCGCGGCCTCGCCCCAGCCGATCCCGTCCATGTGGCCGCCGACGATGTACATCTCGTCGGGATGCGTCGTCCCGATCTTCGTGCAGTACACCTCCTGCCGCTCACCCGGCGCCGACGGTTGGCTGTTCAGCGCACGCAGCTTCGGGTCGGGCTGGGCGAGGGAGTCGGTGTTCACTCCCGTCGGCTGGAGCTTGCCGCGAAAGCGCCCGCCCCCTGGTGGGCGCGAGGGGACGCGCGGCGCATTGACGCTCGTCGCGCCCGGGCGCGGTGCCGGCGGCTGGTAGTCGTAGGTGATCCGCTCCGTCGGCGTGCAACCGTAGCTCTTCAGCTGCGCCTCGATCCAGTCGATCGCCGCGCGGTTGCGATCCGTCCCCTGCCGGCGGTCGCCGAACGCCGTCAGCCCCTTCACCGTCGCCTTGTAGCGCTCGAGGTCGAGCCGCGCGACCATCGCCGCGATCGGGTCGGGAGCGGAATCGTTAGGCGCCGCGGCGGGACTCGGGGCGACAGCCGCGGGATTCTGCGCCGCGACCGGCGCACAGCCGATCGCCGCGACGAGACAGGCGGCAGCGAGCCGCGAGCGGGAGGATGAGATCATGAGACCGGCAGAGGTTGGGATACGGGCTGCGTCTTCGGCTACGCCTCACGATCATCGCTCGCGCCTCTCCGTTCAAGGGGTCAGAGTCGTTGAATAACGGTGATGCGCTGTGAGGATGCGGGGGGCGAGGACTGCGGCCTGCTGCGGAACGGCGCCACCGAGGCGCCGAGAACTGCCTCGAAGGGTGAGTGCTTCCCACCACGGTCGAACAGCATGAGGGCAAGGGGGCGAGATGGTCTCGCCACGCTTGCCTCAAAGCAGCTCGAGACGTGTTCGAGCTGTGCCCCGCAGTCACCATACCCTCCGTGCTCTCCGTGACTCCTGTAAAATATTCCCGCCGTTGCAACAGCAACTGCAACCGCTGTTGAACAGGAGTCACGGAGCCACGGAGGACGGCCTTGGCGCGCGAACTGCTCAGCCCTGACGGGCTGTTCTCGGCGCCTCGGTGCCTCGGTGGCGCCGTTCCGCAGTTCGCTCCCGCGCCTGTTCGCGCAGTCGTCTCGCCCTACGGCGCGATCAGCGCCACCACCTCGTCCCACTCGACCTCGCCGAAGTACTCGCTCATCTCCACCCCGTCGAGCGCCTCGACCACCGCTTCCCTCGTGTACGGCACCCCGACCAGCCGCGCCTCGAGCTCACCGACGTCGCGCCGCCCCATGAAGTCGCCGAAGATCCGCACCCCCGCGAGGTGTCCCTCCTGCACATCCAGCCGCGCGTCGATCTCCCCGACCGGGAACCGCTTCGCCCGCTGCACGATCGACGGCGGGTTCTCACCGTAGTTCCACTTCCACGTCCCGTACTTCCGGTCGTGGAGCTCGCGCACCCCCGCCCAGTCGGCGTCGCCTAACGCGAGCGTTGGGATTTCCCCCCGGTCGCGCGTCCCGAAGATCCCCTCGAGGATCCGCTCGCGGAGCTCGTTGACGCCGAGCGGGGTGCCAAGGAACTCGCTGATGTTCGCCACTCGCGAGCGGATC
>DASSZC010000516.1:0-2053 GCA_035702925.1 Gemmatimonadaceae bacterium
GCTGCGTCTGGAAGCCGACCGGCAGGATGTCGCTGCGCGTCGAGATGCTGACGTTGCCGGCTGTGACGTTGACGGTCGCCGTGCCGAACACGCCGTTAGGCGCGGTCGCTGTGATCGTCGCCGAGCCGCCGGCGCGGCCGATCACCGCGCCGCTGCTGGCATCGACCATCGCGATCGTCGGGTCGGAGCTGCTCCACGTGAAGGTAGTCGCGACCGGGCTGCCGTTCTCGTCCACCGCCGATGCGACGAAGGTCTTCGACTGGGCACTCTTCAGGTTCCACGACGCCGGTGAGACGGTGACCGTCTTCGCCGGTCCCGTCACGGTGAGCTTCGTGCTCACCGTCTTGTTGCCGCTCCCCGTCGTGACGGCGACCGTGATGTTCGAGATGCCGGGGGTCAGCGCCGCGGCGACACCGGTCGACGGATCGATCGTGGCGACGGTGGTATTGCTGCTCGTCCACGCCGCCGAGGTGATGGCGACGGGGAGCCCGCCTAACGTCGCGCTGGCGGTGAAGGTGATGGTCGAACCGGTGAACGCCGAGGGCGCCGCTGGATCGATCGACACGGCGAGCACGTTCAGCGGCGGAAGCGCTGGCGAGCTGGTGTTCCGCGGCGTCGGTGCACCGGTCGCGAAATCGAGCTTGTTGTCACCGGTCTCCGTCCGCCCCCCGTCCTTGCGGATCGCGGCCGTGGTGTTCGACAGCGTCGCGGTCGGGCCGGTCCCCTCGAAGCAGTTCGCGCCCGACCCGAAGCCGACGAAGTCGACGACCGCGGTCGGGCAGGTGCCGGTCAGCTTCGCCGTATCACTCACCAGCGCGACCTTCCCCGTCGTCCCGCTCATCGCGATCGTGCCCAGCGCGTCGGGGGTGGGGAGGGCAACCGTGCCGCCGGTCCCCTGCGACTCCTGCACGAGGTAGTAGTGACCCGACTGGAGGGTGCCAGAGAGCGGGGTCGACTGCCAGCTCGATCCCGCGGAGCTCGCGTACTGGACCGACCAGCCGGCAAGCGAGACGTCGGCCATCGATCCGTTGTAGATCTCGATGAAGTCGTTCTTCAGCGTCGCTCCCGAGTTACCACCTCCACCATAGACCTGGCTGATCACGACGCCGGCCGGGATCGGGTCGGCGGTGGTGGCCAGCGCCGGCGCGCTCGCGGCCTGCGTTGGCGCCAGCGGCTTGTCATTTCCCGCGGAGGTACAACCGCCGGCGATGAGGAGCGCGGCTATCACGGTCGCTGACGAGCGGCGACCAGGCGAATTCAGCGGCATGAGGAGGAGATCGGAGACATGGACGACGTACGCGTCGTGGCTGGGCCACGATGCTCGGAGGAAGCGGCAACCTAAAGTTTCCGCACCGGACGCGACAGAGCCAGTTCGGCCGATGTCGGGTTTCCCTCGCTGGCGTGCACCGGGGGGGCCGATAAATTCCGCACTGAGCGCGCGCTGGGGGGCGCGCGAGCTGGAATCCGCGGGTGGCTGGCGATGAGAGTTCTTGTTGTCGAAGACGATCGGGCGATGGCCAAGCTCGTACGGCTGCTGCTCACCGAGGACGGCTACGCGGTCGACGTGACCGCTGGGGGTGAGGAGGGGCTCATGCTCGCGCGCGTCAACGCGTACGATGCGCTCATCCTCGACCTTGGCCTTCCCGATCGGGCGGGGATCGCGGTGCTGCGCGCGCTCCGCGCCGAGGGGAGCCGGCTTCCCATCCTGATCCTCACGGCGCGGGCGGGCGTGGACGAGGTCGTCGCCAGCCTCGACGCCGGCGCCGACGATTACCTCATCAAGCCGTTCGCGAACGCCGAGCTCAAGGCGCGCGTCCGCGCCCTCGTCCGGCGCGGTGGCGCAGTGCGCACCGAGCAGCTCTCGTATGGCGGTCTCGTCGTCAACCGGCTCACCCGTCATGCGCTCGTCGCGGGGACGCCGCTCGAGCTCACCGCGCGCGAGTTCGCGCTCCTCGAACACCTCGCGCTGCACGCCGGTGAAGCGGTCACCCGGACGACCCTCCTCGAGGCGATCTGGGACATGCACTTCGACCCGGGGACGAACGTCGTCGAC
>DASSZC010000519.1:0-6423 GCA_035702925.1 Gemmatimonadaceae bacterium
AGGCGCCCATCGCGTCAGCCATCTTCTTCAGGAACCCGTCGCTCCGGTCCTCGGTGACGTAGACGGTGTTGAGCGCCTGGTTGCCGTGGACGAGCTGGATGGTCGGGCCGGCGGCGTGGCCGCCTAACGGCCGGAGGTCGACCCGGAAGGGAAGGCCGGCGAGCCAGCGCTTCGACTCCGGCGACGTGTTGGCGAGCGTCCAGGCGAAGCTCTGGTGCGACAATTCTTCCTGGTGCGCGTTCTCCGAGCGGCAGCCACAGTGCTTGTAGCCGGTGGCGACGGTGGAATCGTAGTTGCCGGCTACTCCCGGGATCCCCGCGTCGCGCAGCGCGGCGACGACCTCGTTCGGCCATGGCGCGTAGCCGACGAGATCACCCAGGTGATAGATCGCATCCACCCCGCGCCGCCCGACGTCGGCGAGCACCGCCGTGAGCGCGGGAAGGTTGCCGTGGACGTCGGAGATGAGCGCGTAGCGCATCAGCGGCTCGATTCGGTGCTCATCAGTGCGTCCTCGCTGTCCAGATCTCAGTTGCAGCAATCCTGGCCGCAGCAGGGGGCGTCGCACTTCTTTCCCAGCTCGCTGAGCGCCCGCTTCGGCTTTGGCGCGGCGCCGGGCTTCGTTGCCCGGACGAATCCGCTCATGAACTTGCCGTCAATCTCCTTCGCCAGCGAGGTCGTGTCGAGCCCCGTGTTGGCGAGAAAGGCGGCGGCGTCTTCGGCCTTGTAGATGCGCGTCGGTTCGATCGAGGGATTCACGAAGCCGACTTCGCGCAGCAGCGAGAGGAACTCGTCCTCCTCGAGGGCGCCGGCGATGCAGCCGACCCAGAGCTCCATGTTCTTCCGCACCTCGGCCGGCGGGTTGCCGCGGACGATGACGTCGGAGACCGCGAAGCGGCCGCCCGGCTTGAGGACGCGGAACGCCTCACGAAGCACGGTGCGCTTGTCGGCCGAGAGGTTGATGACGCAGTTCGAGATGATGACGTCGACGGTGTTCGACGGGAGGGGGATCGACTCGATGTGACCGCGGAGGAACTCGACGTTTGTCGCGCCGGCCCTGGCCTTGTTCTCGTTGGCGAGGGCGAGCATCTCGTCGGTCATGTCGAGGCCGTATGCCTTGCCGGTCGGGCCGACGCGCTTCGCCGAGAGGAGGACGTCGATCCCGCCGCCGGAGCCGAGGTCGAGCACGACTTCGCCTTCATGGAGCTCGGCGAGCGCGGTCGGGTTGCCGCAGCCTAACGATGCGAGGAGCGCCTCGGCGGGGATGCCAGCGGTCTGCCCCTCTTCGTAGAGATTCGCGGTAATCGGGTCCCAGACCTCGGAGGTCGAGCCACAACAGCCGCTGGAGGTGCAGCAGCTCTCGACCGCTTCGCCCTCGGAGACGCTGCGAGCGACGGCGCCGTACTTCTCGCGGACGGCGGTAGTGAGGTCGGCGGTGCTGCTGGTCGGGGTCTGCGTCGTCGTATCGCTCATTGTCGTGCTCCGGTGATCAAGAAATATTGATGCGTTAGGCGGCAGTGATCCAGGGGATCGTGAGGTCGCGTCAGGTCAGCAGCAGCGGGATGCGAGGACGGAGAGCTTGGTGGACGGGAGCTCGCCGACGAACTCCTCGAGCTGGGCGAAGGCGTCAGGGGCGAGGGCGTAGTAGGCCCAACGTCCCTCGCGCCGATCGGTGACCAGCTTCGCATCCTTCAACACCTTGAGGTGGAAGGAGAGCCGCGACTGTCCGGCATCGAGCGCCTCGGTGAGGTCGCAGACGCAGCGCTCGCCGCCGCGCAGCATGTCGATGATGCGGAGCCGGGTCTCGTCGGAGAGGGCGTGGAACTTGGTGGTGAGCGCGGAGAGGTCGGTGGCTACTGGCATGGGATCAATATAACAAGATTCGTTGATGCGTCAAGGGGCGACACACTTGACTGGCCTAGCCGACGGGTCACCCCGCCGTCACTGGCCACTCGAGGCGGGAAGTCTTAACGGTGGGAACTACAATTTCAGGGATAACTGCAGATAACTCGGATCGTTTCTCGTGGCGTTCAGGGCTCCTCGTGGCCGACCGAGGCAGTATCCGTGGTGATCCGTGAAATCGGAAGAATCGAAGTTCCCCCCGTTACGACCGTCCCGATAGAGTGGCATCCACAGGGAAACGGGGCCGAAATCGGGTTGATTCGCTTGCTCAGCAGTGATCGCAACACGGATCGCCGCGGACGCCTTCCACTCCTTCCTTCGCGATGATCGGGACCATCGCCAATGCGGCGACCGGGTCGGCCCACCACCAGCCGAGGGCGGCGTTGAGGGCGAGGCCGGCGAGGGCGATGGCGGAGAGCCAGGCGCAGAGGGAGGTCTGGGTCGCGTCGGCTTCGAGGGCGCGGCTGGAGAGGGCGCGCGCAACGTGGCGCTTGGCGCGGGAGAGAATCGGCATGACGATCACCGACATCGTGAGGATCACGATCCCGGTGATGCTGCGATCGGGATGCTCGCCGAGCCAGAGCGACTTGCCGCTGTCGATGGCGACGTAGAGGGCGAGGGCGAGGAAGGAGATCCCGATCGCGCGGTGGGTGAGCCGCTCGACGCGCGCGCGGCGCGCGTGGTCGACGTCGACGCGGAGACGCCACTGGGCGGCGATGCTCGCGCTGACCTCGATCACGCTGTCGACGCCGAAGCCAACCAGCGCGACGCTTCCGGCGAGCAGCCCGGAGACCAGCGACACGATCGCCTCGACGACGTTGTAGCCGATGGTCAGATAGTTGAGGCGAAGGCCGCGGCGGACGAGGACTTCGCGATCGAGGGGCTGGGAGGTCATTGATGGCTCGGTAAGCGTGCTGGAAGGTATATACGACAGCAACGTCGTCTGATGCCTGACGAGCTCGTGTCAGCGTTCCCCGACTGGACGGTGGGCCCCCGACATGGTAGCGTCAACGGTACGCGCTGTTACTCGAACCCGGTCTCGCCCGTGCGCCGTCCCCTGATCGCGATCGCGCTCCTTTTTGCTTTCGCCGCGCAGCTCGTGCTGTCCGGCGCGAGCGCCGCGTGCGCGATGCCGTCGACGGAAGAGATAGCGGCGCGGGCCGGAAGTGATGCAGCGATGCCGGGGATGGCGATGGCGGGCTCGCACGAGCGCGACGACCATTCGCGCGCTCCGCGCGACGAAAAGGGTTCGTGCGACACCCAGCTCCCGGCCGCGGTGTGCCAACTGATGAGCGCGTGCACCCCGCCGGCGATCACGGTGAGCACCGACCTCGCGTCGACCGGACCGCGCCTGACCTCCGGCGCGATCCCCTTCGTCCGGACCAGCCCCCCGCAGCGCTCCACCGCGCCCGAGCTTCCCCCTCCGCGGGCGTAGTCCAGGTCACAACTCGATGTTCGTGAGCCGCTCGGCTGCCTGACGTGCAGCGAGCGGGTGATCGCACGTTATGACGCGCGCTGTCGCGCGATGCGTGCACCAACCCGGACTACGCAGGACAATGTCTCGATTCATGTGCGCGCTCTCACTCAGCGTTGCGCTCTCCTCGGTGGCGTCGGCACAGGATGCGTCGCCGCTCGATTCCCTCGTCGCGCACGCGATAGAGGTCAGCCCGGTCGTCGCGGCTGCGCGCGCACGCGCTGACGCCGCCGCCGCGCGCGTCGGCCCCGCTGGCGCGCGCCCCGACCCGATGCTGATGGCCGGGGTGCAGAACTTCCCGCTCAGCGAGCCGGGGTTCGCCGACTTCATGACGATGAAGATGATCGGCGTCAGCCAGACGATCCCCTTTCCGGGCAAGCTTTCGCGGCGCGTGAGCATCGCCGATGAAGAACTCAACGCCGCGCGCGCCGCGGTGGTCGGGGCACAGCGCTCGGTCGCGCGCCAGCTCCGCACGCTCTACTACGACCTCGCATTCGCGACGCGGGCCCTCGATGTCGTCACCCGGACGCAGGGTGTCGTCGCGGCGATGATCCCGGTGACCGAGACACGGTACGCGTCAGGCGGGGGCAGCCAGTCGGAGATACTCCGGATGCGGGTCGAGACGGCGCGGCTCGCGGACGAAGCGGCGATGCTCGTCGAGGAGCGTCGCGCGACGCTCACCGAGTTGAACGCACTGCTCGGACGAGCGGCGGACACCCCCGTCGGCGATGCCGCGATTCCAGCCGCGATCGCACGCGCGGCGATCGCCGATTCCGCGCGATCGATCACCTTCGAGTCGGCTGCGCTCGGGGCGAGGGTGAAAGGGTCACCGATCCCGGGGGTCGACAGCCTCGTCGCGCTCGCGCTGCTGAACAGCGCCGAGTTCCGGGAACACGAGGCGATGATCCGGGCGCAGCAGGCGCGGGCAGCGCTCGCGCGTCGCGAGCACCTCCCTGACTTCGACGTCTCGCTGCAATACGGACAGCGAAACGGTTTTGCCGACATGGTCACCGCCGTGGTGTCCGTGCCGATCCCGCTGCAGAAGCGCCGCAAGCAGGACGCCGAGGTCAGCGCCGCCGATGCCGACCTGCGTGCACTCGAGGCCGAGCACATGGTGTCGGTGAACGAGCTTCGCGCAAAGCTGGCGCGGCTCGATGGGACGCTGGAGCGCGACCGTACGCAGCTCGCGCTCTACGTCAGGTCGATCCTCCCGCAGGCGCGCGCATCGCTCGCCTCGGCGAACGCGGGATACCAGGCGGGGCGCGTCGAGTTCGCGACGCTGATCGACGCGCAGGCGCTGCTCTTCAACTACGAAACCGACTACTACCGCACGCTCACCGACTTCGCGAAGACGCTCGCCGAGCTCGAGGAGCAGACGGGGAGGGCGCTGATTCAATGAGCAACGACATGGAAGGACCGCGCCGCTCGCGCCGCTGGATCGCATACACCGCGGCGGGAATCGTGCTCCTCGCACTGGTTGGTGTGTGGATCGCCCGCCGCTCCTCGCCCCCGGAGCGCAGCACGAGCGAGCCACACTCGAGCAGCAGCATGGCCGGGATGGTCATGGCGGACGGCGGCGCCGCTCGGCTCACCGACGCGGAGATCGGGCAGTTCGGGGTGACGTTCGGTACGGTCGCCGAGCGAACGTTGACGAGCGAGTCGCGTGTTGCCGGAACGGTGACCGCGGACGAAACGCGCGTGACGCAGGTCGCGCCACGGTTCGGCGGGTTCGTCGAGAAGCTGCACGTGGACTTCACCGGACAGGCCGTAAGGCGCGGGCAACCGCTGCTCGACCTCTACTCCCCCGAGGTGCTCGCGGCGGAGCAGGAGCTGATCGCCGCGCGCGGTCTCGAGGGGGCGATCGGAGAAGGCGGAGTGCCCGGCGTCCCGGCGCAGAAGACGAACCTCGTCGCGGCCGCGCGGCGCCGGCTCGAGCTGTGGGACGTCCCGCAGGACGAGATCGCGCGGGCACAGCGCACCGGGGTCGCATCGCGAACCGTGACGCTCCACGCGCCGGCGTCGGGGATCGTCACCGAGAAGAACGTCGTCCGCGGACAGGCGATCGCCGCGGGGCAATCGCTCTACACCATCGTCGATCTCTCCACGGTGTGGGTCGACGCCGCGCTGCGCGAGTCGGACGCGGCGATCATTCGTGTCGGCTCCGGCGCCGACGTCGAGGCAGGGGGAATGGCGGGACACATCGTGAAGGGCCGCGTCGCCTGGATCTCGCCGACCCTCGACTCGATGTCGCGCACCGTGCGGGCGAGGATCACCGTCGCGAACACCGATGGCGCGCTGAAGCCGGGGATGTACGCGACGGTGCGGCTGCACACCCCGTCGCGCACGGTGCTGGCGGTGCCGACGTCGGCGGTCGTGCGCACCGGCGAGAGGGCAGTCGTCTTCGTCGACATGGGGAAGGGGGAGCTGATGCCGCACGAGGTAGCGTTAGGCGCGACCGCCGGCGACTTCACCGAGATCCGTTCGGGGGTCGACCGCGGGGCCCGCGTCGTCACCTCGGCGCAGTATCTCCTCGACTCGGAGTCGAATCTCGGCGAGGTGATGCGCGGGATGATCGGCCAGGGCGCAATGGCGCCGGAGCGGAGGTAGCCATGCTCAGGCGCATCATCGAATGGTCGGTCAGCCACCGCATCGCCGTGCTGATCGGCACGGCGGCGCTCGCGGCCGCCGGACTCTGGGCGATGCTTCGCACGCCGGTGGACGCGATCCCCGACCTGTCGGACGTGCAGGTGCTCGTGATGACCGAGTGGCCGGGACAATCACCGCAGCTCGTCGAGGACCAGGTCACCTACCCGCTCTCCACCGAGCTGCTCAAGGTCCCGCACACGAAGCTGGTGCGCGGTATGTCGCAGTTCGGGCTCTCGGCGGTGTACGTCGTCTTCGAGGACGGCACGGACCTCTACTGGGCGCGGAGCCGCGTCCTCGAGTACCTCCACAGCGCGCGCGAGAAGCTCCCCGAGGGAGCGATGCCGACGTTAGGCCCCGACGCGACCGGCGTCGGCTGGGTGATGCAGTACATCCTCGCCGATACG
>DASSZC010000385.1:0-6427 GCA_035702925.1 Gemmatimonadaceae bacterium
GCTCCCCGTCGAGAGGATCGCCTGGAGCGCGCCGAGGTCGTACGACTTCCCCGGCTCGAGGCCGGCCTTCTCGAGCAGCGCGAGGTACTTCGCGCTCGTCCCGAACACCGTGACGCGTTCCCGCTCGGCCATCTTCCAGAGGATCGCCGGATCGGGAGCGAGGGGGGCACCGTCATAGAGCACGAGGCCGGCGCCTAACGCGAGGGCGCTCACCATCCAGTTCCACATCATCCACCCGCAGGTGGTGAAGTAGAACAGCCGGTCCCCCTCCCCGATGTCGCTGTGGAGGGAGAGCTCCTTGAGGTGCTGGAGCAGCGTCCCTCCCGCGCCGTGCACCATGCACTTCGGCAGCCCCGTCGTCCCCGACGAGTACATGATGTACAGCGGATGATCGAACGGGAGCCGCTCGAACTCGAGCGGCGGCGGGAAGCCGTCGTCCGGAGCGAAGTCGCGCCATCCCACCGCGCGCCGGATCAGCCGCGCATCGGGATCGGCCTTCAGGTACGGAACGACCACCACCCGCTCCAGCTGCGGCAGCGCTTCTACAATTTCGCGCACCCGCTCGAGGCAGTCGATCGCCTTCCCGGCGTATCGATACCCGTCGGCGCAGAACAGGACCTTCGGCTCGATCTGGCCGAAGCGGTCGAGCACCCCCTTCACCCCGAAGTCGGGAGAGCAGGACGACCAGAGGGCGCCGACGCTCGCCGCGGCGAGCATCGCGATCACCGCCTCCGGAACGTTAGGGAGGAACCCGGCGACCCGGTCGCCCGGCACGACCCCCATGCTGCGCATCGCCCGCGCGACGCGCGCCACCTCGGCGCGCAGCTCGTCGAAGGAGATCGTCCGGTAGCGGCCTCGCTCGTTCCATGCGGTGACCGCCGCCTGTGGCCCACGATGGCGCAGGAGGTTCTCGGCGAAGTTCAGCCGCGCACCGGTGAACCAGCGCGGGCCGACGTCGGGATCAGGGGGTGCCATCCGGTCGAGGCCGACCACCACCTCGTCCCATGGGTCGCCGTGCTCACGCTCGGTACAGACGACGTCGCAGTACTTCCAGATCGCCGGCCAGAGCTGCTCCGGCTGCTCGATCGACCAGCGATAGAGCGCCCGATAGTCGAGCACCCCGTCGGCGCCACACTCGCGGGCGAAGCGGATGAACGCCGTCATCGCCGCGTCGCGGATCTGCGACACCCCGGGGGTCCAGACCGGCCCAGTCCCGTCGGGCGCCGGGGTGCTTCCCCCCGGCGCGTCGGCCGCTCCCGGCACCTATTCCTTCCGCGCCGAGGCCCGGATCTCGGAGTGGTCGCCGACGGTCAGCTCCCCGCTCACCCCGCTGACCACCACGTGGTCGCCGATCAGCGAGCTGACGAGCTTCGCCTGCGACAGCTTCGACTTCGTGCCGACGATCGTGTCCCGGAGCTCGCACCCATCGACCGTGCTCCCCTTCCCGATCGAAACGTTAGGCCCGATGCGCGAGTTGCGGATCGTCACTCCCTCCTCGACGTACACCGGGTCGATCACCGTGCTCGAGGCGTCGGCGTTGGCGGGACGTCGCGACCCGCCGCGCTCGAGGATCACGCGGTTGGTCTCGAGGAGGGTATCGAGCGTCCCGGCGTCGTACCATCCCTTCACGTCGATCACCCGGATCTTCGCGCCCTTGTCGATCATGTACTGGAAGGCGTCGGTCAGGTAGAACTCCCCCTGGTTCGCCGGCTGCTTGAGCACGTGCTCGATCCCGTCGAAGAGCAGCTTCCAGTTCCGGATGTAATAGAGCCCGATGTTCGCCCGCTTCGAGATCGGCGTGGTCGGCTTCTCGACGATCTGCGTCATGTTGCCGTCCTTGTCGGTGACGACCACGCCGAAGCGCTGGTAGTCCTCGACCTCCTTCGTCCAGATGATCCCGTCAACATCCAGGGTCTTGATAACGGACAAGTCGGCGTCGAAGATCGTGTCGACGAAGATGATCAGCACCGGCTCGTCGACGAAGGGCTTGGCCAGGTGCACCGCGCCCGCGGTCCCGTCCTGCACCCGCTGCTCGACGAACACCGAGTCGAAGCTGTACTTGCCGCGGACGTGCTGCTCGACCTTCTCCTTGAGGTGGCCGGTGATGTAGATGATCTGGTCGATCCCGCCGAGCTTCTGCAGGTCGTCGAGGATGTAGTCCATGACCGGCTTGCCGGCGATCTTCAGCATCGGCTTCGGCGTGACATGCGTGTGCGGGCGGAGGCGCGTCCCCTTGCCGGCCAGCGGAATGATCACCTTCATGCTTTGCTCGTCCCCTCGCGTCCGTAGCGATCCTTGAGTCGTACGACGTCGTCGAGCTCCGGAGTGGAGGCCTCGAGCACGTCACAGTCGGTCACCGCCTCCATGTAATGCACGGTCCCCGGGGTGATGCGGAAGGCGTCGCCGACCTTGAGCTTCATGTCCTTCAACTCCTCGCTCCCCGGGAGCTTCACCCAGTAAATCAGCTCACCGGAAAGAAGATAGACCGTCTCGTCCTTCTTGTTGTGGTACTGCACCGACAGCGCGTGGCCGGCCTTCACGTGGAGGATCTTCCCCACGTAGCGGTCGGTCTTCGCCCAGATGGTCTCGTGTCCCCACGGCTTGGGGACGGTGGTGACGTCGCTCGGTCCGCTCATCGCTCTCCATTGTCGTTCGGATAAGGCTGCTCGCCGGTGGCGTTGCGCGCGCCGGGAAGATGCACGATCCGCACCGAGCGCGGCAGGGCGTTGTCCGGTCCGGCATGGCTCCTGCCTCGACAGGGCGCATGCTCCTCGCACCACGATACATCCCGCGCCTCGCCGCGCTGGTCGGCCTGTTCACACGGTACGGCCTCTCCGACTTTGCCAAGCAGCAAGGTCTCATCGCCCTCTCCCCGGACGCCGCCGAGCCGGGGCCACTCGACGCCGAGATCGCCGAGCGCGCACGCGCATTCCGGAAACGGCTCGTCGACCTCGGGCCGGCGTACATCAAGCTCGGTCAGGTGCTGTCGACGCGCCCCGACCTGCTGCCCGAGCCGTTCGTCCGGGAGCTCGACCGGCTGCAGGATGACGTCGGCCCCATCCCCTTCGACGACGTCGAGAAGACGCTGCAGGAGGAGTTCGGGGCGCGGATCAGCAAGCTGTTCGCCTCCTTCGAAGAGGAGCCGATCGGCACGGCGAGCCTCGGCCAGGTCCACGCCGCGACGCTGCGCGACGGGCGCGACGTGGTGGTCAAGATCCAGCGGCCGAACATCCGGGAGGCGCTGATCGACGACGTCGCCTTCTTCCGCGAGGTCGCCGCCTTCCTCACCTCGCACACCGAGGCGGGGCGGAAGATCGACATGGTCGGGGTCATCCAGCAGCTCGAGCGCGCGCTCTCCGACGAGCTGGATTACCGGATCGAGGCGCGCAACGCGGCGAACTTCCGCCGCGCGCTCGCCGAGTTCCCCCGGCTGCTCGTCCCGCGGGTGATCGAGGGCTACACGTCGCAGCGCGTGCTGACGATGGAGCGGATCCGCGGGATCAAGATCGACGCGGTGCCGCACATCGCGCGCGTCGAGTACGACTTCAGCAAGGTCGCCGACGAATTCGCCAAGGCGTACCTGAAGCAGATCGCGATCGACGGCCACTTCCACGCCGATCCGCACCCCGGCAACGTCTTCGTCGTCATGCCGGGACGCGACAACCCGCGCACCCCCGCCGAGGTCGCGACGAGCAACCGGCGCGGAACGCAGCGTGAGGCGCTGACGCCGCTCTCGAAGCTCGAGCAGACAGCGCAGGCCGAGGCGGTCACCGCGCCGGAAGCCGACCTGCCGGGGGAGGACGAGCCGAAGCTGGCGCTGATCGACTTCGGGATGACCGCGCACCTCGCCGGGCCGGTGCGCGACCGCATCGTCTCCCTGCTCCTCGACCTCGCCGACAATCGCGGGCATGGGGTCGCCGAGACGATGATCGAGATGGGGGTGACGCTCGAGGACTTCGACCGGCAGAGCTACATCCGCGAGATCGCCAACCTCGTCGCCCAGAACTACGACCTGTCGATCGGCGAGGTGAAGCTCGGGCGCGTGCTCTACGAGGTGATCAACATCTCGTACACCCAGGGGCTTCGGCTCCCCGCCGAGCTGACGCTGCTGGCGAAGGCGCTCTTCAACCTCGACGCGATCAGCGCCGCGCTCGACCCGACCTACAGCCCGATCGAAGCCATCCGCGAGTACGGGACGCGCATCGCGAACGAGCGGGCGAAGGACGAGATGTCGTGGCGCCGCCTCTTCCGCACCGCGAGCCAGACGACGGATCTCGTGTCGGCGCTGCCGCACCGGCTCGACCAGTTCACGGCGAAGCTGGCGGCGAACGAGTTGAGCATGTCGGTGGATTCGCCGCAGCTCGGTGCCCTGACGCGGAGCCTGCAGAAGGTCGCCAACCGGATCTTCACCGGGCTGGTGCTGACCGGGCTGCTGATCGCCAGCGGGATGCTGATGCCCTACTGGCGCGGTCTCGGGACGACCGGCTTCGTGATCTCCGGGGTGATCGGGCTGGCGATGGTGATCAACATCCTGATCGCCGACCGGGGCGGGAGCCGCGGGCGTTAGGCAGCCCGCGGCCCGGGCGCGGCGGTCACCAGAAGCTGCCTAACGTCAGCTGGACGCGGTCGAACTGGACGTTGTCGCCGAGGGCATACGTTGCCGTCCCTTCGCCGATCCGTCCGCGACTGTTGCTTACCCACACCGGCAGGTCGACGCGAACGCGGACGTCGCGGTCGAACAGCCAGCCGCGAAGCATCACCCCGGCGCCGGCGTCGCCGAGGGGGTCGTGGCGGGTCGCGCCGCCGTCGGCGAAGAGCGTGCCCCAGATCGCCAGCGGTCGCGATCCCGGCGTGATCGTCACCAACCGCAGGCCCTGCTCGAAGTTGAGGGCGCCGATCTCATCGACGCTGGCCGCCGGGTCGAAGCCGCGCAGCCCGGCGCCGCCTAACGGCACGGTCGCCACCTGGTCGCGGGTGAGGATCCCGCCTTCCGGCCGGACGAAGTGGTTGAACAGCGTCTGGTATGGATCGCGAGCCGACGCGAAGATCCGTCGCTGCAGCGGCGCGGCGCTTCCGACCGCCCCGGCGTACGCGCGCAGGGAGCTGATGTTCGTGCTGTCCGCACCCCACGCCTTCACTCCGGAAACCGCGGCCTCGAGGCGGGCATAGCCCGAACCGGCCGCCCCCTTTCCCAGGCCGGTGCCTCCCGCGACGCTGATCGTCATCAGCTGCGGCCATCCCGGCCGCCAGAGCCGCGTGCTCGTGCTGTACGTCGCCTCGGCGACGCGCACCGCGTCCCATCGCGCCGGGAGGTACCCGAAGCCGCGCGGCACCGTCAGCGTCGCGCCCAGGGTGTGCGTCGAGGTGCGCACACGCGAGGTGACGAACGGGCTGGTGTCCCAGGTCTTCGCGATCTCGCCGCCCGCCACGCCATCGAAGGTCCAGAGAGTCGTCCGTACTCCCATCAGCGGGCGCGCCGTCCACGGGAGCCGCGGGTTCTCGTGGATCCACCACCCCTCGAAGCGCGGATCGGCGTAGCGATCCGCACGGCTGACCGGAGTCTTCGCATTGTACACCAGCCCCGACTCGTCGCGATCGACGATTCCCTGGTAGTTCGACCGCACCCGGATGCCGCCGACCAGGCCGTTAGGCGTCGTATACCAGGCGATCGGCGTCCACGCATTCACGATGCGGTCCCGGTCATACTGGTCGAGGAAGGGCCAGTCGATGACATTGCGCACCCGGCGCTCGGCGTCGGGGATGAGGAGCACGCGCGGGTGGGCGTCGTTGCGCCGGTCCCAGTCCTCGGTCGTCCGCAAGGGATCGAGCCGCACCGCCGTCGGCTTGTCCGGAGTCCGGACCTCGATCCACTGGTCGTCGCGATCCCAGGCGCCGCGGGCGATCGTCCAGCCGCTCGAGGTCCGCACGCCTAACGGCGGCGCCTCGCGGTACTCGCCCTTCTTCTTCACCCGGCCGCGGGTCAACCAGCTGCCATCGGGCTGCCGCTTCGTCTTGACGTTCGTCAGCGCGTAGTCGGTGAGCCCGGTGCGGCGCAGCCACTGGTCGAAGAACCAGCCGAGGGAGTCGCCGGACACCAGCTCGGCGGTGGTGCGCATCGCCCGCTCGTCGACGTGCTGGAGCGCCCAGTCGGCGTAGTAGCGGTGCATGAAGGCGGCGAAGGTGCTGTCGCCTAACGCGTCGCGGAGGGCGCCGTACATCAACTCCGCCCGCGTGTAGATCATCTCGTTGTAGATCCCGAACTCGTTGAACAGGTCGGAGCGGGTGCCGACCGGCTCGGCGCGGCCGAGCAGGTCGAGCCGGTAGTCGGCGATCTGCAGCGCATCGGTGCCCTGGGGGCGGCGCGCGAGGCGGCGATATCCCTTCGGCCGGAAGACGGCGCTGTCACGGCCCCCGCGGTGGGCGCGGT
>DASSZC010000112.1:0-2132 GCA_035702925.1 Gemmatimonadaceae bacterium
TGCTCGAGGGCGGCGGGAAGATCAACGGCTCCTTCCTCCGCGCAGGGCTTATCGAGGAGGTAAGCGTCCTCGTCGCACCAGTCGCCGATGGCCGTATCGGCACTCCCGCGCTCTTCGATGTCGAGGGAAGGGGTGTCGCGCCGCGGCGCCTGACGCTCGAAGGAGTCGAGCAGCGCGCCGACGGGGTGCTCTGGCTGCGCTATCGCAGCGACGCCGCCTCGCGCTGAGAGTTAGGTCAGCGCGAAAGCGGCCTCGAGCGTGACATTTCCGATGTGATGCCAGTCTTCATTCTGGCGCCATGATCCCTTTCCGCGCGCCGCGGCTTCTCCACCGTTATGGCGCCGTGAGGCGAGCACATGGCCATCAGCTATCCGGTCGGTCCGACAACAGTCCCCGCCAACCTGACGCGCCCACCCGCTGAGTACACGCGGCGGGTCTGGCTCGCGCTCGGCGGCCTGCTGCTCTTCGTCGTCCTCTACGCTCTGCTCACGGGCTGGCTCGGGTGGACGGCGTATCGACTTCTCCATTCGGTGGTCGATGGCGGCGCCGACGTGATCAGCGGGGGCGTCGTCGGCATTGGGGCGGCCTTGCTCACGGTGTTCATGGTGAAGGGACTCTTCTTCATGAAGCGCAGCCGGAACAGCGCGACGGAGCTCGAGGTCAAGCCTGCCGATCAGCCACAGCTCTTCGAGTTCCTGCACCGGATCGCCGACGAGGCACGAGCGCCGCGGCCGCATCGTGTCTTCCTCTCGCCGCGCGTGAACGCGTCCGTCTCGTACGACCTCTCGCTCGTCAACCTCGTCTTCCCCTCGAAGAAAAATCTCGAGATCGGTCTCGGGCTCCTGAACGTGCTCACGCTCGGCGAGTTGAAGGCCGTCCTCGCGCACGAGTTCGGCCACTTCACGCAACGGTCGATGGCGGTTGGACGCTGGCTCGGCGTGGCGCAGCAGATCGCCGGGCACATCGTCGCGCGTCGCGACAAGCTCGACGACTTCGTCAACCGGCTTTCACGCATCGACATTCGCATCGCCTGGATCGGGTGGCTGCTCCGCCTGATCATCTGGGCGATTCGATCGCTCGTCGACTCGCTCTTCTCGCTCGCGTTGCGCACGCAACGCGCCCTCGGGCGCGCGATGGAGATGCACGCCGATCTCGTCGCGGTGTCGCTGACTGGCAGCGATACGCTCATCTACGCGCTGCACCGGCTGCGGACTGCTGACGATGCGTGGGATCGAACGCTGGAGTTCGCGAGCGCCGAGCTGGCGAAGGGTCGGGTGATCACGGACTTGTTCGCCGTCCAGTCACGGGTCATCGACCGGATGAGCCATGTAACCGACGACGAAACCTACCGCCCCGCGCCTGCACTCCCCGGGCAGAACCGCGAACGTTTCCGCGTCTTCTCGCCCGAGCTCGCGCAACCGCCGCGAATGTGGTCCACGCACCCGGCCAACGATGAACGCGAGGCGAATGCGAAGCGCGTGTACATCGCGGCGGAAGGGGACGACCGCAGTGGTTGGCTGATCATGAAGCAGCCGGACGCATTGCGTGCGCGAATCTCGGCGCTCGTGATCGGCGAGCATCCGACGGCCACGCGGATCACCGCCGACGAGGCTATCCGGACGATCGACGAGCAGTTCGCGCGCCCGAGCCTCGAGGCACGGTATCGGGGGATCTATCTCGACCGGTCGGTAGTACGTCCGGCCGCGAAGTGGACCAACCTGTACGCGACGTCGCTCGACGGGGGTGCGGACAGGCTCGCGGAGCTGTACCCCGAATCGCTCGCCCGTGACGTCGAACGGCTGCGCACCGCCAACCGGGAGAAGTCCCTCCTCCGTGCGATCGCCGACGGCATCCTCGAGGCACCCGGATCGATCATCAGTCATCGCGGGCGCCAGTTGCGCCGGCGCGAACTGCCGACGGTCATCGCCCAGCTCGACGATGAGATCGCGCGGCTGCAGCAGAAGCTCTGGGCTCATGACCGCCGGGTGCGTACGGCGCATCGTGTCGCGGCTGCCCGACTCGGGCGGGGGTGGGAAGAGTATCTCTGTGGCCTCGCAGCGCTGCTTCACTACGCGGACCACAGCGAAACGAACATCCGTGATGCGCACCGCGCACTCGCCAACCGCGTCACG
>DASSZC010000194.1:0-4023 GCA_035702925.1 Gemmatimonadaceae bacterium
AGCCGGTCCACGCGATCGCGAACGCGGCGACGACGACGCCGGCCGATGCGGCCGCGTCCCCCATCATGTGCAGCCAGGCACCGTGGATGTTGAGGTCCGACTTTCGCCCGCGCATGAAGCCGAGCGCGGTCCCGGCGTTGACGCAGATACCGATGAGGGCGACGACGATCACCGTCTTCGTCGCGACCGGACCAGGATTGCGCATGCGGTGGATCGCCTCGACCGCGATCGCGCCGACGGCGACGAGGAGGAAGCCGCCGTTGCCGAGCGCGGCGAGGATCGACACCCGGCGAAGACCATAGGTCCGCCGCGTCGTCGGGCGCCGTGAGGCGAGCATCGTCCCGACCCAGGCGAGCACCAGGCCGAGCACGTCACCGAGGTTGTGGCCGGCGTCCGCGGTGAGGGCGAGGGAATGCGCGCGCGCGCCGTAGACCGCTTCCGCGACCACGAACGCGAGATTGAGGCTGATCCCGATCGCGAAGGCGCGATCGTAGCGCGCCGGGCCGTGATGGTGATGGTGGTGTCCTTCCACGCCTAAGCGTACGACGCTGGCGGTCGCGCCGTCAACGCTCATTCCCTGCATTTCCCCCGCGGGACCGCTGTCGTGGCCCACTGCTCGCATGGCCCGACCGCGTGCACCCGCCAAATGGAACCAACGCGCATCGCGCCCAATCGCTCGAGCGAAAGCTGCCGCTCCTGATCACGACGCTCCTCGCGGCCGTGCTCGCCGGCTCGCTCGTGCTCACGTATGCGACGCTATCCGACTCGGCGCGACGCGTCACCTGGGATCGGCTCGGCCGATCGGCTGACCAGCTCGGGACGCTCATCAAGGAGTCGATGACGCGCCAGGGAGCGATCGTCACCAGTGCCGCCCGCGACAGCACGATCCGCCGCGCGCTGGCGACCCCGAGGCGCGCAACCGCCGCCGCCGCGTCGGCGCGGCTGGGGAGGATGCTCACCGCCACCGACACGAACGTGAGCATCGAGCTGTGGACGAACGATGGACGGCGCGTCGCCTTCACGGGGCGTGGCACGCCGGCCGGAGGGGCGCAGCGCGAGGATGCGATCGACATCGGCGCGCTGGCGAACAACCGGCGCATTCCGGGATCACCCGATTCGGTCCGAGTCGGCGCGTTCTACGTCGACGAGGGGCATCCGCACTTCTGGATCGTCGCCCCGGTCACCGAGGGCGGGCGCCGCATCGGGTACATCGCCCGCGAGTACAGGGTCGCTGGTGGAAAGGCCGCCGATGCGACGATCGAAGCGCTCGCCGGCCGTGGCGTCGGCGCGTACTACCGCAACAACGACGGCTCGTTGTGGACGACCCTCGGAGGGGAGATCGCGTCCGCGCCGGCGAGACGCGACTCGACCGACGAGGGGATCGTCGTCACGCGCCCCGGCGCCGGACGACTGCTCTCCGCCGAACAGCGGAATACCGGCGCGCCCTTCGGGATCGTGATCGAGATCCCCGAACGCGACGTCCTCGGCGCGCCGCGCGCAGCGGTCGCGCGTCTCGCGGTTCTCAGCATCGTCCTGCTCCTCGTCGGCGCGGTGGCCGCGTGGGTGGTCAGCCGCCAGATCACCCGGCCACTCGCCGAGATCACGACCGCGGCCGGGTCGATCGCCCGCGGCGATTATGACGTGCGCGTCGAGCCGCGCGGGGATGAGGAGCTGCGGCGGCTCGCGGCGAGCTTCAACCGGATGGCGGACGAGATTCGCACGAGTCACAACGAGCTCGAGATGCACGCGGCGCAGGCGGAAGCGGTCGCGATCGACCTCGATCGAGCGCGAGGGCAGGCCGAAGACGCGAACCGCGCGAAGTCCGAGTTCCTCGCGGTGATGAGCCACGAGCTGCGCACCCCGCTCAACGCGATCGCCGGCTACACCGAATTGCTCGAGCTCGGGCTTCGCGGGCCGGTGACCGAGGCGCAGCTGCGCGATCTCGCTCGCATTCGCACGAGCCAGCAGCACCTGCTCGGCCTCATCAGCGGGGTGCTCGACCTGAGTCGCATCGAGGCGGGACGGGTGACCTACGACCTGACCGCGATCCCCCTCGACCCCTTTCTCTCGGGGCTCGACAGCCTCGTCGCGCCACAGGCGGCGGCGAAGTCTCTCACCCTCGAGCACCTCCACGCCTCGGAGCCGCTCGCCGCGCTCGCCGACCGCGAGAAGCTGCGCCAGGTGCTGCTCAACCTTCTCTCCAACGCGATCCGCTACACGCCCTCGGGGGGGCGCGTGACGATCAGCGCCGCGGCGCGCGGGGCGAACGCCGTCGCGATCACGGTGAGCGATACGGGGATAGGGGTCGCCAGCGACGAACAGGAGAAGATCTTCGAGCCCTTCGTCCAGCTCGACCGTTCGCTGATCAAGGTGCGCGACGGCATCGGGCTCGGGTTGGCGATCAGCCGCGATCTCGCTCGCGGCATGGGAGGCGAGATCACCGTCGCCAGCGCCGGGGTGGGGCAGGGGTCGCAGTTCGTCCTGACGCTGCCGCGGGCGCCGATCACCGGGCGGGAGCCGGTCGTGATGCACACCGGGGAGGTCCCGGCCGCTCGTTAGGCGACGGCCGCCGCGCGTCACGGCGAGCCAGCGCCTCGTTGACAGAAGGTGTCATGACACGTATTGTCGCGACCATGCGCGGCGCGTCGAGGTTGCAGGAAGAGCTGAAGCAGTCGAAGCCGTTCGCGACGCTCGAGCAGGAGGCCCTGCTCAGCATCGAGCGGACGGCGGCGATCCTGAGCCACGGGGTTGCCGACGCCCTGCGCCGCTACGGGATCACCCCGACGCAGTACAACGTGCTGCGCATCCTGCGGGGCGCCGGGGAGCAGGGGCTCTGCCGGAACGAAGTTCGCGACCGGCTCGTTGCCGAGGTGCCGGACGTGACGCGCCTTCTCGACCGGATGGAGGAGATGGGATTCGTCGACCGCGAGCGCGCGGCCGACGACCGGCGGATGGTGTTCACGCGCATCACCCGCAAGGGGATCCAGCTCCTCGCCCGCCTCGACGAACCGGTGGCGCGGCTGCACCAGCGGCAGCTCGGCCACCTCGGCGCGGCGAAGCTGCGAACGTTGATCCGGCTGCTCGCCGAGGCGCGGCACGGAATCGGCAGCGACGACTGATATCCCGTCCAGACAGGTGTTTGCACACGCATTCGCGCACTTCCAATCCACCCACCAGCGACCGCGCACGGTTCCCATGTCAAGCTCCACCTACGCCAGATCGACGAACTTCTCCCGGCGTGTCGACACCGCGCTCCTGATTCTGCGCATCGTCATCGGCATCGTCTTCCTCGTGCACGGAGGGCAGAAGCTGTTCGTCTTCGGCTTCGCCGGGGTCACCGGTGCCTTCGGGCAGATGGGGATCCCGATGCCGGCGATCACCGGGCCACTCGCCGCGATCGTCGAGTTTCTCGCCGGCGGGGCGCTCGTCATCGGCCTGCTGACCCGACTGGCTGCGCTCGGGCTGGCGATCGACATGCTCGGCGCGATCCTGATGGTCCACCTCAAGGGCGGCTTCTTCATGCCCAACGGCTACGAGTTCGCGCTGACGCTGCTCGCCGCGAACGTCGCGATCGCGATCGCCGGCGCGGGCTACTACTCGATCGACCGGGTCATCGCCGAGCGCCGAGCCGGGCGCTGATGGACCGAGCGTACGGCATCGCGCCGCCCGGCTATCGGCTTCCCGACGCGACGCGCCTCGGGCGCGTCCGCCTGCAGGTCGCGGAGCTCGCGCGGTCGCTCGCGTACTACGAGCGCGTGCTCGGATTGCGCGTCGTGGCGCGAACCGCGGCGAGCGCCGAGCTCGGGACCGCCGACGGAACGGTGATCGTCGAGCTCCGCGAGCTCGCCGGCGCGACCCCGGTTCCGCACAACGGGCGGCTCGGTCTCTACCACTTCGCCATCCTGCTCCCCGACCGCCCAGCGTTAGGCAGCTTCGTCGCGCACCTCGCGGCGATCGGGATGCGCGCGGGGATGTCCGATCACCTCGTCAGCGAGGCGGTGTACCTCACCGACCCCGATGGCC
>DASSZC010000271.1:0-4706 GCA_035702925.1 Gemmatimonadaceae bacterium
CCTGCTCCGCGACAGCGCGTCGCTCGTGCCGGTCGCCAGCACGGCGAAGCGGATCGCGCTGGTCACCTACGCGCCGGAGACCGAGCTGCGCGCCGGCCAGGCGTTCGCCGCCGAGCTGCGGCGGTCCCTGCCTAACGTGCGGGTGTTCCGGCTCTCGCCGCGGAGCACTTCGGGGGAGCTCGACTCGCTCGGCGTGACGCTCGCCGGGTGGGACGCGATCATCGTCGCGACGAACGTGCGCCGGATCGAGGGCGCGGGCCGGATCGCGATCGCCCCGGCGGTCGCCCAATGGATCGACACACTCTCGACGCGCGAGAAGGTGGTCGTCGTCGCCAATGGCAACCCGTACGTGATTCGCCAATTCCCGCGGGTGAAGAGCTATCTCGTCACCTACGGCATCGGCGATGCGCTCGAGCGGGCCGCGGCACAGGCGGTTGCCGGCGTCGCCCCGATCACCGCCCGCGCGCCGATCTCCCTCCCCGGTTTCTTCGCGCGCGGTGACGGTATTGCCCGTCCGCTCGCCAACGCCCCCGCGACCTCACGATGAATCACCACGCTCGTCGCTGGCTCGCCCCGTTAGGCATCGCCGCCAGCGGGGCCTTCTGGCTCGCCTGCTCCTCGCATGCTCCGCCGGTTGTTGTCACCCCACCGATCGAGGCCGACACGGCGAGCGCGCCGCGCCCCGAGCCCGTCGCCCCTCCGCGCGACACCGCGCCCCCACCACTGCCGACGCCGTGGACCGACTCGGTGCTCCCGACGATGTCGCTTCGCGCCAAGGCGGCACAGCTCATCGTGCGCTGGGTGCCGGGCGATGCCGCACCCGACGCGAAGGCGGCGATCGCCGCGCGCGACTGGGTGTCGGCCGATTCGATCGGCGGGGTGATCATCGGACCCGGTACCGCGGCACAGGTCGCACGCACGACGAATTCGCTGCAGGGCGCGGCACCGCTCCCGCTGTTCGTCGCCGCCGACCTCGAGTTCGGCGCCGGGCAGCGCGTGATCCCGGAGGGAACGGCTTTCCCCTACCCGATGGGGATCGCCGCGACGCGTGACACCTCGCTCGCCTGCGCGGCCGGGCGGATCACCGCGCACGAGGCGCGCGCCGTCGGGATCAACTGGACGCTGACCCCCGACGTCGACCTCAACACCCGTCCTGACAACCCGAGCATCGGTGTCCGCGCGTTCGGCGCTGACGGGGCCATGGCGGAACGCTTCGCGCTCCCGTACATCCGCTGCGCGCAGGCGAACGGCGTCATCGCCACCGTGAAGCATTTCGCCGGGCTCGGCGCGGTCGCGGTCGACACCCACCTCGCGCCGGCGATCCTCGACTCCTCGCGGGCGCGACTGGATACCGCGGAGCTTCGACCCTTCCGCTCGGCGGCCGCGATCGGCGTCGGCGCGATCATGAGCGCACACGTCGCACTGCCGGCGATCACCGCCGACTCGGTGCCCGCGAGCCTCAATCCGAAGCTGCTCCAGGGGATCGTTCGCCGTGAATGGAAGTACGACGGGCTGCTCGTCACCGACGCGCTGTGGATGAAGGGGGTCGGGGGCGATACCCCCGGCGCCGCCGCGGTGCGCGCCCTCCTCGCCGGCAACGACGTGCTGCTCGATCCCGTCGATCACCGGGCGGCGATCGATGCCGTGGTCGCCGCCGTTGGCAGCGGGACGCTGACCGTCGCGCGGCTCGACTCGTCGGTGCGCCGGGTGCTGCGGGCGAAGGAGCGCCTCGGCCTCAACGTCAGGCGCGTCGTCGACACGACCGGGGTCGCCGCGGTCTTCGGGCAGCGCGACGCCGACTCGATCGCCACGCTCGCCGCGCGGCAGTCGATGACCCTCGAGCGCGATCGCGGCAGCGCGATCTGGCGGCTCGCCCGGGCGACGCGCGTGCTCGCCGTGCTCTACCTCGATGAGGGGAAGGAGCCCTACCCCGGCGCGCACCCGGGCGCCGCCTTCACCGACGAGCTGCGCACGCTCCTCGCCGCCCGCGGGCAGAAGCTCGACGTCGTCACGCTGACCAACAAGTCGACGAACGCCGCGGTGGCCGCGGCGCGGGATCGCGCGACCGATGCGAGCACGGTGGTGATCGCCCACTATGCACGCCCGATCCCGGCGAAGGGCTACGCCGGGGTCCCGCCGCGGATCGCGACCATGACGAGGCAGGTCATCGACGTCAGGCCTAACGCGATCGTCGTCTCCTTCGGCGATCCGTACATGGTGCGCCAGTTCCCGGCGGTCAACAGCTATCTCGTCGCCTGGAACCCGCTCTCGCCGTGGAGCGAGCGCGCCGCCGCCGAGGCGGTGGCCGGACGGCCGGTCCGCGACTCCATCGTCGCGCGACGCGTCGCCGACACGGTGCGCGCGGTGCTCACCCGCTTCCAGCTGGACAGCGCCTTCCCCGGCGCCTACGCGGTGGTCGGCACCCACGATGCGGTCCTCGCCAGCATCGGCGTCGGCACCGTCGACTGGCGCCCGTCGGCCGATCCCGTCGACAGCACGCTCTGGGACATGGCGTCGCTGACGAAGGTCGTCGGGATGACGAGCGCGATGAACCAGCTCGTCGGCGAGGGGAAGGTGAAGCTCGACGCCCCGGTGCAGCGCTACCTGCCGCGCTTCAAGGATCCGAAGCACAAGGGGAAGAAGAAGTGGCGCGGACCGACGAAGAAGACCGTCACGGTTCGCGACCTGCTCACCCACCGGTCAGGGCTCCCCGCCTGGCGGCCGCTGTACAAGGAGGGAGTGAATCCCGACTCGGCGATGGCGATCGTCTACGCGACCCCCCTCGACACCTTTCCGCGGCTGCGGATGGTGTACAGCGATCTCGGCGCGATCCTCCTCGGCAAGATCGTCGAGCGCGTGTCGCACGAGAAGCTCGACGTCTACCTGAAGCGGCACGTCTGGACCCCGCTCGGGATGACCGACACCCGGTTCAATCCGGACAGCTCCCTGAAGTGGCGGATCGCGCCCACGGAGTACGATCCATACCGGCAGCGGCTGATCTGGGGGACTGTCCACGACGAGAATTCAGCGGCCCTCGGCGGGGTGGCCGGGCACGCCGGATTGTTCAGTTCCGCGCGCGACCTCTCGCGCTTTGCGCAGATGTACCTCAACTTCGGCACACTCGACGGGAAGAAGATTCTCGATCGGGCGGCGATCCTCGAGTTCCAGCGGGTGCAGGACTCGTCGTTCTCCAACCGCGCGATCGGGTGGGAGAAGCCGACGGGGGGAAATTCCGCGGGACGACGGATGTCGCCCGCGGCATTCGGTCACACCGGGTTCACTGGAACGTCCATCTGGATGGATCCGGCGAACGACGTGTTCGTCATCATCCTGACGAACCGGGTGAACCCGACGAGGCAGAACCCGCGATTCGCAGAAGTCCGGACGGCGGTGACCGATGCCGCGCTGTCCGTGCTGGAGACCGTCAGGCAGGGCACCACTCCACTCCTCCCCCGAAAGTGAGCCGACCGTCATGACGCTGACCTTCGTCGACTGGGCAATCGTCGTCGCGTACTTCGTGCTCTCGGCCGGCATCGGCCTCTACTTCACGAAGAAGGGGGGCGAGAGCCTCAGCGAGTATTTCCTCTCCGGCCGCAACGTGCCCTGGTGGCTCGCCGGCGCGAGCATGGTGGCGACGACCTTCGCCGCCGACACCCCGCTCGTGGTGACGGGACTCGTCGTCGCGCACGGTGTCGCCGGAAACTGGCTGTGGTGGAACATGCTGATGAGCGGGATGCTCACCGTGTTCTTCTTCGCCCGGCTCTGGCGCCGGGCCAACGTGATGACCGACGTCGAGTTCGCCGAGATTCGGTACGCGGGCAAGCCGGCCGCGGTGCTCCGCGGTTTCCGCGCGGTGTACCTCGCGCTGCCGATCAACCTGATCATCCTCGGCTGGGTGACGCGGGCGATGGTAAAGATCCTTACCATCTCGCTCGGGCTGCACGACGTGCAGCTGTTCGGGACAACGGTGTCCGGCGACGTGATGGCGGTGGCGATCTGCTTCATCGTCACGGTCGCCTACTCGTCGGCCGCGGGCATGTGGGCGGTGCTCTGGACGGACCTCATCCAGTTCGTCATCAAGATGACGGCGGTGATCGTCCTCGCCGTCTTCGCCGTGAAGGCCGTCGGGGGGATGGGAGCGCTGAAGAGCGGGCTGGCAACGCACTTCGGCAGCGAGACGGCGGCGCTCTCCGTGCTCCCCGTGTCGATCGCGCCTAACGGCGGAGGGCTGGTCGCCTACGCCTGGATGCCGCTGCTCACCCTCGCCGTGTTCCTCTCGGTGCAGTGGTGGGCGGCGTGGTATCCCGGCGCCGAGCCGGGGGGCGGCGGCTACATCGCCCAGCGCATCTTCAGCGCGAAGACGGAGCGCGACGGCGTCCTCGCCACGCTCTCCTTCCAGGTCGCGCACTACGCGCTTCGGCCGTGGCCGTGGATCGTCACCGGCCTCGCGACGATCCTGCTCTACCCGAACCTCGTCGACAAGGAATCTGGTTACGTCCACGCCTTCGTCGACCTGCTGCCGACGCCGTGGCGCGGCTTCATGATGGCCGGCTTCGCGGCGGCGTACATGTCGACCGTCGGGACGCAGCTCAACTGGGGAGCGAGCTACCTCGTCAACGACTTCTACAAGCGGTTCCTCAACAAGACGGCCGGCGAGCACCACTACGTGACCGTCTCGCGCTGGACGACGGTCGGGTTGTTCGTGC
>DASSZC010000434.1:0-3742 GCA_035702925.1 Gemmatimonadaceae bacterium
CGCGCGGGGGACAGAAGATCTCCTCGCGCACCGTGAGGCGGATCCTCGGGCTGCGGCGCGGGGCGGTCTATCGGCGAAAGGATCTCGTCGCCGCGCAGCGGAACCTCTACGCAACCGATGCCTACCGGCACGTCGAGCTCGGGCTCGCGCCGGGGCAGAGCGCCGAGGACTCGCTGCTCGTCGTCCAGGCGGCGCTGATCGAGGGGGACATGCGCTCGATGCAGACCGGGATCGGCTGGGGAACGATCGACTGCTTCCGCAGCCAGGCGACCTATGGGGATCGCAACTTCTTCGGCGGGGCGCGGCGGGTCGACGTCACGGCTCGAGTGTCGAAGCTCGGCATCGGCAACCCGACCCGGTCGGAGTTCGTCCGGAACGCGTTCTGTCACGACGCGGCGAAGGACTCGCTGATCAGCGCGCGGAAGATCAACTACTACACCGGCGTCACCTACCGGCAGCCGACCTTCTTCGGGCTGCGCGCGCGCAACGTGCCGAGCTTCACGGTCTACAGCGAGCGGCGCTCGGAGTTCAACGAGTACGAGCGCGACACCCCGATCGGTCTGCTCGCCCAGGTGACGCGCGAGCAGTGGGCGCGGGCGCCGCTGACCTTCGGCTACCAGATCGAGCGTGGCCGGACGCGTGCCGCGCCGGCGTTCTTCTGCAGCCTCTTCCTCATCTGCGACGAGGCGCTGCGCACGCGGATCGCCGACAGCACGATCCGCCTGGCCGCGGTGAGCGCGGCGCTGGCGGTCGACCGCACCGACATCCCGCTGACCCCGACCCGGGGCGGGGTGCTCCGCGTCGAGCTCCGCCACGCGTCGCAGTTCGTCGGCTCCTCGGCGTCGCTGCAGTTCAACCGCGGGATCATCGACGGCAGCGTCTATTCACCGTTAGGCAGCCAGGCGGTGCTCGCCCTGCGCTTTCGCGGCGGGATCGTCACCCCGCTCCGCCCGACGCTGACGGGCTTCGACCTGTCGAAGAACTTCCTTCCTCCGCAGGAGCGGCTCTACGCCGGTGGCTCGAACACCGTGCGCGGGGTTCAGCAGAACGAGCTCGGGCCGGTGGTCTATGTCGCGAAGCGGAACTTCGTCAACGTCGTCAACGTCGACGATTCGACGCGCGCCTTCGCCGTGATCCCCGGGGATCCGCGCAAGCCCGAGTCGCAGATCACGAACAAGGGCTACCAGGCGGTGCCGACCGGGGGGACGCGGCTGATCGTCGCCAACGCCGAGGTGCGCTTTCGCGACCCGTTCCTACCCAGCCTGCTGCAATGGACGGTGTTCACCGATGCCGGCAACGTCTGGGAGACCTCGAACCCCCTGCTCCGGGCGCAGAGCTGGCGGGTGACTCCGGGGCTCGGGCTGAGCGTGCTGACCTTCCTCGGGCCCATCGGCATCACTGCCGGGTACAACGATCGGACCCAGCCGAAGGCGCAGCTGTACTACAACGACGTCTATCGCGCGGCGAGCGGGGAGCCGGCGGTCGGGCAGCCTAACGTGTCGAGCGGGACCGTCTGCCTCCAGATGACGGGGGTCTCGACCCTGCACAAGCGCGAGGGGAAATGGGTGCAGGAGCAGGCGGAGTGCAGGAGCGTCAGCTTCCAGCCGGCGCGCCGGCAGAAGCTCTTCGACAAGATCGTGCTGCTCTTCTCGATCGGCCAGGCGTTCTGACCCGTCGGTAGCTTGGCACTGTCACAGTCAGTATCACCAGATCCGGGCATCAGGTAAATGGCGGGGATGTCGCGGCGACGCTTCGTCGCTCTCGTGAGTGGGCTTTCGCTCGTCGTGCTCGGCCTCCTGGTCGGGCTCGTCGTCGTGCTCATCACGCAGACTCCGTACGGCCGCGACAAGGTGCGGGACATCATCGTCGGACGCATCCGCCCGGCGGTGCACGGCCGGATGTACGTCGGCGACATCCACGGCGGGCTGCTCGGCGGGGTGATCGTCGACTCCCTCGAGATCCGCGATCCCGACGATTCGCTGCTCCTCGCCAGCGGCCCGATCACGCTCGACTACAACCCGCGCGACCTCATCGACAAGCGGGTGCTCCTCTCGCACGCCGAGCTGACGCGTCCCGTCTTCTACGCACGGCGCCACGCCAACGGCGACTGGAACTTCCGCCGCACCTTCCCGGGGAGCGGGAAGAAGCGCGGGCCGATCACGGCCCAGCGCGGCTTCGGCGACTACATCGTCGCCGACTCGGTGACGATCCGGGACGGCAGCTTCATCCTGACGATGCCCTGGCACCCCGACGACTCGCTGCACGGCGTCAAGCGGGACAGCGCGGTCCGTCACGCGTTAGGCTCGACGGAGCACGAGGTCCGCCGCACCGCCGAGGGGTTCGCCAAGACCTGGCGCTGGACGGGGCTGAACATCGAGTCACCGTACATGCGCATCGCCGACCCGGACAGCGTCGGCCAGCTCTACACCGCGGCGAAGATGTCGGTGAAGGAGTCGGACCCCCCCTTCCTCTTCAGCAACGTGCAGGCGGTGGCGCGGGTGCACGGCGACTCGGTCTGGCTCGACATCCCGCACTTCGACCTGCCGGGCTCGAATGGCAGCGCGAAGGGAAAGGTCGTGTGGGGGAGCGACCTGCCAATCCGCTATGCGATCGACGTGAAGGGGGACTCGATCTCCCTCGCCGACGTCGCCTGGGTCTACCCGACGCTGCCGACCGATGGCGGCGGACACGCGCGGCTGCGCATCGTCAACGACCCGAAGAACCTGAACGTCATCGAGTACCAGCTGTCGAAGATGGACGTGCAGAGCACGAAGTCGCATCTCACCGGCGCGATGACCTTCGCCGTCGGCGGTCCCATCCTCGCTGTGAAGAACCTCGACGTCAACGCGACGCCGATCGACTTCGCCTTCATCCGCGCGCTGAATGGCAAGGCGTTCCCGGTGGACTGGCAGGGGACCATCTCGGGGACGCTCAAGGCAGCGGGGGGACCGCTCAACCGCTTCAAGGTGGACGCGGCGAACCTCGTCTTCCGCGACGCGCACGTTCCCGGCGCCGAGACGCGGGCGACGGCGAAGGGTGAGCTCGACATCCTCTATCCCGCGTTCACCGTCTTCCGCGGCCTCGACGTGAACGTCGCGAGCGGCGACCTGCGCACGATCCAATACCTCTACCCGAACTTCCCGCGGCTGCACGGGACGATCTCGGGGACGGCGACGCTCGATTCGTCGTGGCTGGACGTTCGCTTCAGGGACGGCGACCTCACCTGGCATGACGGCCCGGGTGAGCCGACGCACGTCACCGGCTCGGGGCGCATCACCTACGGCGAAGTGTTCATGACGTACGACATGACGCTCGACGCGAAGGTGCTCTCGCTGACCCAGCTCGCGCAGTCGTACCCGATGCTCCCGGTGCGCGGGGTGGTGAGCGGGCCGGCGCGGATCACGGGGACCACCGAAGCGCTCGACGTGAACACGACACTCACCGGCGCGGCGGGGACGGTCGCCTTCAACGGGCGACTGGACACGTATCCGCCGGGCTACACGATGCGCGGGCAGACGACGCTCACGCATCTCGACGTGCGCACCCTGCTCGAGCGCGCCGACCTCCCGGTGACGGACCTCAGCGCACGCTTCGACACCGACATCAGCGGCGACTCGCTGGCCAACCTGTCGGGACGGATTGCGGCGCTGGTCAATCCGGGATCGGTGGTGGACGGAGTGCGCATCTTCTCCGGACGGGCGCGCCTCGCCGCCGACGCCGGGCGGCTTCACGTCGATTCGCT
>DASSZC010000439.1:0-5908 GCA_035702925.1 Gemmatimonadaceae bacterium
TGTCCACCTTCTTCGCCTCGTCGAGGAGCGCGTTGAAGCGGACGATCGGGTCGGCGTGGGGAAGCTCCTGCCGCTCGAGGGCACCGGGGATCGTCATCCGATCGCCCGCCGCTCGAAGCTGCGGATCCCGAGGATCCAGAAGATCACGCCGATCGCCACCAGCGCGACGACGGAGACGAGCAGCGGCAGGTGGGGCACTCCGGGGGTCAGGGCACCGCGCATCCCTTCGGCGACGTAGACGAGCGGGTTGATGAGCACCGCGTACTTCATGAATGGGACCGCGCTCAAACCCGCCCACGGGTAGTAGGCGCAGCCGAAGAAGAGCATCGGCGCGATGATCACGCTGAACATCAACCCGATCTGCTGCGGCGAGATCGCGGTGCCGAGCAGCAGCCCCAGCGCGGAGAACGCCGTCGCCCCGAGCACGACGATGAGGACGACTTCGGGAAAGCGCTCGAGCGTGAGGCCGGGGATCGGGCCCATGATCAATCGCGCGACCGGGAGCACGAACGCCGCCGAGATGAAGCCCTGCAGCACCCCGGAGACGATCTTCTCCGCGGCGATCAGTCGCGTCGGCACGGGGGCGAGCAATCGGTCCTCGATCTCGTTCGTCCAGCCGAAGTCCTGTACCATCGGCAGCGCGACCGCCTGGATGCTGGAGAAGGTCAGGCTGACCGCGAGGATCCCGGGGAGCAGCGTCGCCGTGTAGTTGCTGCGCATGAATCCCATCTTCGGCAGCAGGAACCCGAAGACGATGATGAAGAGCAGCGGCTGCAGCGCGGTGCGGATGAGGAAGAAGGGGAGCTCCTTCCGGGCGACGCGCATGTCGCGATGCAGCAGCGCGAGGAAGACCTGCGACCGCCTGACGCGCGTCCGCTCGCCGCCCCGGACCACGAGCGTCGTCACTCCGGTCATCTCGGTCATTCGAAGGTCCTCCCCGTCAACGAGATGAACAGCGTCTCGAGGCTCGGCTCGCGCAGCGAGATGTCCTTGACGACGCGATGCTGTCCCTCGGCGGCGCGGATCAGCGCCGGGATGACCTCGCCCCCTCGCGCCGAGTATGCGCGAAGCGTCGAGCCCTCCGCCTCGGTGCGGTCGATGCCGGCGACCTCGCGGGCGGCAACCGCCGCGGATGCGGCGTCGCCGTCGAGCGTCAGGAGGATGAGCGTCCCCCCCGGTGCCCTCTCCTTCAGCGCGCCGGGGGTGTCGAGGGCGAGCAGCTTCCCGCGATCGACGATCCCGAGCCGGTCGCAGAGCTGGTCGGCCTCCTCCATGTAGTGCGTCGTCATGACGATGGTGCGGCCGGCGGCGTGCAGCTCGCGGAGGATGTCCCAGAGCCCGAGCCGCGCCTGCGGGTCGAGGCCGACCGTCGGCTCGTCAAGGAAGATCACGCTCGGTTCGTGGATCAGCGCTCGCGCGATCATCAGGCGCTGCTGCTGTCCGCCGGAGAGCTCGTCCACCTTCGCTCGTGCCTTGTCGGCGATGCCGAGCGTCTCGAGCAGGCGCACGCCATGCACATTCGCCGCGGCTCGCGACACTCCGAAGTACGCGGCGTGGAAGACGAGGTTCTCGAGCACGTCGAGGCTGCGGTCCGGGTTCGGGCGCTGCGGCACCACCCCGATGCGCTGCCTGACGGCGGCGGCGCGGCCGACCACGTCCTCGCCGTCGACGAGCGCGCGCCCCCCTGATGGACGGATCCGCGTCGTGAGGATGCCGATCGTCGTCGACTTGCCCGCGCCGTTAGGCCCGAGCAGCCCGAAGAACTCTCCCTCGCCGATCTCGAGGTCGAGGCCGGCGAGGGCGACGATCTCCCCGTCGCTCCCGCCGTCAGGCAGGACCGGTCCGCCCCCGCGCCCGACCGGCGGCGGACCCGCGGGACCGGCGCGCTTCTTTCCCCCACTCGGCGCCGGATAGACCTTGCGAAGTCCCTCCGTCCGGATCGCCGCCGCGCGCGTGGGCTCGCTCACGCCTTCTCCGCGAAGTAGCGCAGGCAGACAGGCGCGGGGAGGCTGACGCGATGGCCGGTCGAGCGAAGCTTGCCGGTCCGCGAATCGATCCGGAAGCTGTGGATGGAATCGGATCGCTGGTTGGCGACGATCAGGAACTCACCGCTCGGGTCGATCGCGAAGTTGCGCGGCCAGTCACCCTCGGTCGACGTCAGCTGAAGCGGCGTCAGCTTCGCGGTGGTCGGATCGATCGCGAACGCGGCGATGCTGTTGTGCCCGCGGTTCGACATGTAGAGGAAGCGTCCCGACGGATGAACATGGATGTCGGCGGGGAAGTTCTGCACCGTCGTCGGCTCGTTCACCGAAGGGACCGTCTGCAGCTCGGTGAGTGATCCGGTCTCCGCGTCATAACGGAACGCGGTCACCGTCGAGTTCAGCTCGTTCGTCACGTACAGCACGCGGCCGTTAGGGTGAAACACGAGGTGGCGCGGGCCGGCGCCCGGGGCGAGCATTCCCTGTCCCGCCCTCGCGGTGTTCAGCTTTCCCGTCGCCGCGTCGAAGCGGTACACCATGATGCGATCGATCCCGAGATCGGCGACGAGCACAAAGCGGTTCATCGGATCGGGGATCACGCAGTGCGCATGCGGACCCTCCTGCCGCTCGGCGTTGGGGCCGTGGCCGCGATGCTGAATGAAGCCGGTCATCGCGCCGATGCCACCGCCGGCGAGGACGGGATACATCGCGACACTTCCCCCGCTGTAGTTGGCGACGAAGAGGAGCCGCCCAGTGCGGTCCGTTGAGACATAGCATGGATCGGCGCCCTTCGTCAGCTCGCGCCCGAGTGTGCGCAGCGCGCCCGATGTGACGTCGCGCCCGAACGCGGTCACGCCACCACCAGGCTGTCCGTCGAGCTGGCCCACCTCGTTCACCGCGAACGCCGCCGAACCGTCAGGGGAGAGCGCGACGAACGAGGGATTCAGCGTCTCGGCGGCGACGCCGTCGATCACCAGCGCACCCGATCCAGGCGACAGGCGCAGCAGGTAGATCCCCTTGCTCGCCGTCTTCTCGGTGTAGGTACCGACGTAGAGCATGCGGTCCTTCTCCTTGGGGCCGCCGCCGACGCCCGGGACGGCGCAGCCGGCGATGCCTAACGCCGAGAGGGCGATGAACTCCCGGCGTGACAGATCCAGTCGTGGTTGGCCGGTCATCGCGCGGCCACCGAGTCGGTCTCCCAGAGGCGCAGCGGCGCATCAAGCACCGCGCGCTGGACCGCGTCGGCGACGGTGCGCCGGAGCGGCCCGACCTTCGTGTTGTCGCGCGAGGGATCGACACGGTTGGTGAGGAGCACGACGAAGAGCTGCTTCTCCGGGTCGGCCCAGACCGACGTCCCGGTGAAGCCGGTGTGCCCGAAGCTGCGCATCGAGAAGTAGCGCCCCGCGCTCGACGGCGACGAGGGGGTGTCCCAGCCGAGGGCGCGCGACTGGTCCCGGAGCTGCCGCGCGGTCCAGCGGGCGATCGTCTCCGCGCGGAGGATGCGCACCCCGTGGTATTCGCCGCCGTTGAGGAGCATCTGGACGAAGACGCCGAGGTCGCGGGCGCTGGAGAAGAGCCCGGCGTGGCCGGCGACGCCGCCTAACGCCCAGGCGTTCTCGTCGTGGACGACCCCCCAGACCTGCCCGCCGCGGAACTCCTGGATCTCGGTCGGCGCGATGCGCGGCTTGAGCGCCTCGGGGGGGTTGAACATCGTGTCGTGCATGCCTAACGGTCCAAACACGCGCTCGGCGACGAGGGCGTCGAGGGTCTTGCCGGAAATGCGCTCCAGCACGAGCTGGAGGACGATCATGTTCCAGTCGGAGTAGGTGTACTCCCTCCCCGGCGCGGTGACGATCGGCTTGGCGTTGATCCGCTCGAGGTAGGCCTCACGCCCCTTGATCTCGCGGTAGAGGAACTGGTACTGGCGCATCCCGCTGGTGTGGAGGAGCAGCATGCGGATCGTGATCGCCGCCTTGTCGGGGGCGTTGAACTCGGGGAGGTAGTGCACGACCGTGCTGTCGAGGTCGAGCTTCCCCTCCTCCTCCATCATCATCGCCGCGGTGGTCGTCGCGATCACCTTGGTGAGCGACGCCATGTCGTAGATCGTGCTGTCGTTCGCCGGCGGCGCGGTCGGCGCCCAGTCGCTGTGTCCCCATCCGTGCGTGTAGACGACGCGACCGTGATGGCCGATCGCGAGCGCGATCCCCGGCGAGGCGTGATCGGCGATCGCCGCGGTCATGATCGAGTCGAGCGCACGAGGGAGCGCCGCGCTGATCCCCGCCGCTTCCAGCGGCGTAACCGGCGGCGCCATCGGCCGCGGGCTCGGACAGCCGGTGAGCGCGAGGAGCGCGGCGGCGGCGATCGGTGCGAATGCGCGGGTGCGTGGCATGGAGAGAGCGGCGGGAGGCCGCTCGTCGGCGGCGGGAGCTGGGATTTCTTGCAAGCGGCAGTCCGCGAACATACTCTTGCGACGCATCCTCCATCAAGCGCACCGCGCCGCACCCGTCGCACCGCGCGCGACGCAGCTCACACACCGCCCGTCATGTTCCGACCGACCGTTCGGCGCCACCTCGCCTTCGCCGCGACGGTGATCGCGGCCACGTTCCCGACCGCGATCGCCGCGCAGCAATCCGCCGCGCCCGCCGCGACCGCGATCCTCCTCCGCCCCGCGCGCGTCTTCGACGGCAGCGAGCTGCACGAGGGGTGGACGGTGCTCGTGCGCGGGGAGAAGATCGAGCGCGCCGGACCCGCGGCGCAGGCCGGGACACCCGCCGATGCGCGCGTCATCGACCTGCCCGGCGCGACGCTGCTCCCCGGGCTGATCGACGCGCACTCGCACATCCTCCTCCATCCGTACAACGAGACGGCATGGAACGACCAGGTGCTGCACGAGCCGCTCCCCCTGCGCGTCGCGCGCGCGGTCAATCACCTCCGCGCCACCCTCGATGCCGGCTTCACCACCCTCCGCGACCTCGGCACCGAGGGCGCGGCCGACGCCGACGTCGGCTTGAAGCAGGCGGTCAACCAGGGGATCATCCCCGGCCCGCGACTGATCGTCGTCACGCGGGCGATCGTCGCGACGGGAAGCTACGGCCCGAAGGGCTTCGACCCGCGGTGGGAGGTGCCGCAGGGCGCCGAGGAAGCGGACGGGGTCGAGGGAGTGACGCACGCCGTTCGCTCGCAGATCGCCCATGGCGCCGACTGGATCAAGCTCTATGGCGACTACCGCTGGGGGCCTAACGGCGAGGCGCGCCCGACCTTCAGCATCGAGGAGCTGACCGCCGCCGTCGAGACCGCGCGCAGCAGCGGCCGCGCGGTGGCCGTGCACGCGACCACTCCCGAAGGGATGCGCCGCGCGGCGATGGCCGGGGTCGAGACGATCGAGCACGGCGACGACGGCACTCCCGAGGTCTTCCGCCTGATGGCGCAGAAGCACGTCGCCCTCTGCCCGACCGTCGCCGCCGGCGACGCGATCCTCCAGTACCGCGGCTGGAAGAAAGGGGTCGACCCGGAGCCGGCATCGATCGCCGCGAAGCGCGCCAGCGTGAAAGCCGCCATCGCCGCCGGAGTCACGATCTGCAACGGCAGCGACGTCGGCGTCTTCACCCACGGCGACAACGCCCGCGAGATCGAGATGCTCGTCGACTACGGCCTGACTCCGATCCAGGCGCTCCGCGCCGCGACCTCGACGGATGCCAGGGTCCTTCACATGGAAGACCGCATCGGCAGGGTGGCGCCCGGCTTGTTCGCCGACCTGATCGCCGTCGAAGGCGATCCGACAAGAACGATCACCTCATTGCATCACGTGACGTTCGTGATGAAAGGCGGTGTCGTGTACAAGGGCGGCTCGACGGCGGAGCGTTAGGCTCGGATCGTCGCGCGCGGAGCGTCCTGGCATCGGGGTTTGCTCCCCCGACAGGCGTGGGGTG
>DASSZC010000566.1:0-4428 GCA_035702925.1 Gemmatimonadaceae bacterium
GCCGAGAGGATCGCGTTCCGATCCGCCGGCGCTGCCTCCTGCGCGCCGAGCGCCCGAACCAGGCCGCCTGACGTCGAAAGCGAGAGCAGGACCGCGGCGAGGAAGCGGCGCTCAGGCAGGGAAGAGCGCATCGATGTCGGCGACCAGTGTGGCATCGTCAGGCAGGTGAAGAGAGAATGAGTCGGCCGGGGCGATCGCCGCCCCGCCGCGCACGCGACCATCGGTGCCGAGCGACACCGCGCCGCGGGCGAGGGCATCGACCGCGCGCGGCAGCAGCAGGTGCTCGACGCGGAGGACGCGAGCGGCGAGCGATTCCGGGGTGTCGGCGGCGGCAACAGGCACCGGCCATTGGGCGATGATCGGCCCGCGGTCGTACTCGGCGTCGACGAAGTGCACCGTCGCCCCGCTCACCCGCGCCCCCGCGTCGAGCACCGCGCGATGGACGCGCAGCCCGAACAGCCCGTGCCCCCCGAACGATGGGAGCAGCGCGGGATGCACGTTGATGATCCGCCCCGCCCACCGCTCGGTGACCGCGGTCGGGACGAAGGAGAGATAGCCGGCGAGGACGACGAGGTCGATCGCGTTGTCGTCGAGGATCGCGGCCAGCGACTCGGGGGCGGTGACCGCGGTCGCGACGCCCACTCGGCGCGCTCTGGCGAGCGCACCCGCCGTCTCCCGCCCCGCGACCACGAGCACGACGTCGGCGCCGCGGCGATCGCCCAGCGCGGCGAGGTGGTCCATCACCGCCTGCAGGTTCGACCCGCCGCCCGACGCCAGGACGGCCACCCGCTTCCGCCCGCTCATCGCTGGATTAGTACCATGATGATACTAATTGCCGTCCAGGTAGCGCCCGACCGCCGCGCCGAGTGTCGGCGCGGTCTCGGCATCGCGCTCGGCGCGCATCAGGTCGTCGTGCGGGGTCGCCGGGCTGGTGACGAGGATCGCCCGTCCACCGAGTTCGATCCCCGGCCCGACGTCGCGCCAGCGGTCGCCGACGAAGAGCGAGGTCGCGGTGTCGAGCCCGAGCTCGCCGCGGGCCTGCTCGTACATCCCGAGTGCCGGCTTCCGGCAGCTGCACTGCCCGGTGATCGCCGGATGGTGCGGGCAATGATAGGTCGCGTCGATCCGCGCCCCGGCATCGGCGAAGTTGATGCGCACCCGCTCCTCGACGCGCGCGTAGTCCTCCTCGGTGAGGAGGCCGCGGGCGATCCCCGACTGGTTGGTGATGACGACGACCAGCACCCCCGCCTCGTTGAGGCGGCGCACCGCGTCGGCGGCCCCGGGGAGCAGCTCGACCCCCTCCGGCCTGGCGAGAAAGTCCGCGTCGACGATCAGCGTCCCGTCGCGGTCGAGGAAGGCGGCGCGGCGTGGCGCTGGTGCGGTCATCGTGGAATGGGTGCGGGCGCTGCCGGCGCGCCTAACGCGTCGCCGGCCGCGCGAATCAACTGTGCGTCGTGCGCGGCGGGAACGCTGCGAACGTCGAGGAGGAGCAGGTCGTTCTCGATCCGGCCGATCACGGGAAGCGGGCCGGCGCGAAGCCGTGCGGCGAGCGCGTCGGCGCCTTCGCCGTCGCGCCCTTCGAGTGCGACCGCCGCCGAGGGAATGCGGGCGGTGGGGAAGGCCCCGCCCCCCACCGTCGCCATGCTGTCGACGACGCGCACGCCGGCGCCGCGCGCGCCACCGAGGGCGTCGGCGATCGCCTGTGCACGCGCGCGCACCTCGATGACGGGCGCGGTGAGCATCGCCAGCGCCGGGATCTCGCGCACCGCGCGCGCCGGGTCGCGGTAGAGCGCGAGCGTCGCCTCGAGCGCGGCCAGCGTCATCTTGTCGACGCGCAGGGCGCGGGCGAGCGGGTTGGCGCGCAGCCGCGCCACCAGCGCCCCCTCGCCGACGATGATCCCCGCCTGCGGCCCGCCGAGCAGCTTGTCCCCGCTCATCATCACCAGCGAGGCGCCCGCGCCTAACGCGTCGCGGGCGGTGATCTCGCCGGCGAGCCCGTACTCGTCGAGCGGAAGCAGCAGCCCGCTCCCGAGGTCGTGGAGCAATGGGACCCCCGCCTCGCGCGCCAGCGGCACCAGCTCGCGTACCGACACCTCGGCGACGAACCCCTCGAGCGCGAAGTTCCCGCGGTGCACCTTGAGGATCGCGCCAGTGTCCGGGCCGAGCACGCGGCGGTAGTCGTCGAGGTGCGTGCGATTCGTCGTCCCGATCTCGACGAGCGTCGCGCCGCTCTTCGCCATGATGTCGGGGACGCGGAAGCTGCCCCCGATCTCGACCAGCTCGCCCCGCGAGACGATGGCTTCGCGGCCGCGCGACAGCGCATCGAGCGCGAGGACGAGCGCCGCCGCGCAGTTGTTGACGACGATCGCGTCCTCGGCGCCGGTCAGCTCGCGCAGCAGCGCGACCGCGTGCGAGTGGCGCGATCCGCGCGCGCCCGCTTCGAGATCGTATTCGAGGTTGCTGAACCCCTCGCTGATGGCGGCCACCGCGTCGCGCGCCGCGCTCGCCAACGGGGCGCGGCCGAGGTTGGTGTGCAGCACCACCCCCGTCGCGTTGATCACCGGGTGCAGCGAGGGACGCCGCCGGTCGTCGAGGGCGTGATGCACCGCCTGCACCCACCCGGCCTCAGTCGATGGCGCCGCATCGGGGGTGCGCCGCGCGATCTCCAGCGCGTCGCGGACCGCCCCGACGACGAGCGAGCGCGGCTCGGTGGCGAGCATCGCGCGCAGCGCCTCGCTCTCGAGCAGCGTGCCGACGCTTGGCAGCTTCCGACGCGGATCGGTGGTCACGGCTTCTTCGCGCCGGTACTGTCGCCGGCGGCGGCCGGTGCCGGCTTTCCCTGCGTGCTGTCGCGCGCGGCCGGTGGCGCCGGCTTCGGCGTCGTGAAGACGCGGTCGCTCGTGCGCGGCGCTCCCGAGAGTCCCCAGACGTCGGTCGCCCGCAGCCGGTAACTCGTCGCCGGAGCGAGCGGGACGCCGAGCCTGACGATCACGCGGCTGGACGGGGAGGGACGGCTCGGCTTCGGCAGCGCGACGGTGTCGCGCTGTGCCGCACCCGCGGCGGAAGGGGCGCCGCGGCGCGAGGGCAGGGGCACCGCCCGGCCGGCCGGGCGTGGAGCGTTAGGCGCCGGCCGCGTCCGCGCGCTGTCGGCGGGAGGGCGCGACGGGTTCGCCCGCTGCACCGAGTCAGCGCGTGCCTTCGCGGCCGCCTCCTTCTCCGCGGTGAGCGCCGAGTCGGTGAGGAGGGCGACGATCGGCACGGTGGTCGAGTCGGCCCGAAGGAGGACGAGCTGCGCCGGCGTCACGGGATGGGTCGGCTCGTACGGCTTGTCGAAGTCGACGCGCAGGGTGAGCGAGTCGTCGACGGCCAGGCGATCGATGCGGGGGCCGAGGCTGTCATGGACGAAGGCGAGCAGCTCGACGCGCGCGCTGTCGGCGATCGCGGCCACGAGGGTGTCGAATGCCTCGCGCTGGTCGAGCGTGCGATTGTTGTTGGCATCGAGCACCGCGCGGACGAGGTAGGTCCCGGCGGGGAAGGCGCGCATCTCGAAGCCGCCCACCGAGTCGGTGGTCGCGATCCAGGCGAACGTCGTGTCGCCGGGATGAAAGGCCTGCACCAGCGCGCGCTGTGCCGGCTTTCCCGCCACCCAGTCGAAGACGATTCCGCGAAGCGCGGTGCGCGGGATCTCGCCCCCCGTCGAGAAGAAGGTCGTCGACGCCGACTTGAGGACGTTGCCGCGGAGGTCAGCCATCCCCGGCAGCAGCGTCACGCTGTAGGTCGTGTTCGCGCGGAACCCGCGGCGCGGCCGGATGCTGATCGCCTGACGATGCCACGATACGCGCGGAACGCCATCGCTCGGCGAGAGCACGACGAGCCCGTCGAGGCTGTTCGCGCCGATCGGCCGCTCGCTCACCACCTCGTTGAAGCGGAAGATGACCTCCTTCGGCTTCACGTGCAGCGTCCCCGTGTCCGGGGTGACCTTGAGCAGCTTTGGCGGGGCGTGATCTTCCGGCCCGCCCGGGGGACCATGGCCGATCTCGGCGCAGCCGCCTAACGCGCCGAGCGCGATCATGGCGGCAGCTGCCGCGACTCGTGCCCACGAACGCCGGGGGGCGGGAGCGCGCCCGCTCACGCGCCGGCCAGCGACTGGACGAGCGCGGCGAGGTGCTCCCGCCTGGCCGTCCACTGGACGAGCTTCGCCCGCTCGCTCTCCACGACCTCGGGCTTCGCCTTGCTCGTGAATCCGGGGCTGGCGAGCCGCTTCTCGAGCGACCCGAGCTGCTTCTCGAGCTCGGCCAGCTCCTTCGCGTATTTCATCCGCTCGCGCTGGACGTCGATCGCACCGTCGAGGAGCATCGCGACCGTCGCCCCGCCGGCGGTCGCCGCCTTCGCGGTAGGCGTGCCGGCGGGAATCGCCTTCCACGACAG
>DASSZC010000050.1:0-6276 GCA_035702925.1 Gemmatimonadaceae bacterium
AGAAGTTCGACGATGCCGCGCTCGCCGTCTTCGACCGGCTGGGGGTGAAGCTCATTCCTGTCGCGATCCCGGCGGCCCCATACAACGCGGTGCGGATCCTTCTCGACGTCGAGGCCGGCGCCGCCTTCGACGAGCTCACGCGAAGCGGACGCGACGCCGAGATGACCAGGCAGACCCCGGACGCATGGCCGACCTCGTTTCGCGAGGCGCGCTTCGTCCCCGGCATCGACTACGTCAACGCGAACAGGGTCCGCACGACGATGATGCAGCAGTGGGCGAAGCTGTTCGAGACCGTGGACGTGATCGTCACCCCGACCGGCGGGGGCTCGCAGCTCGTCGCGACGAACCTCACCGGGCATCCGGCGGTGATCCTCCCTAACGGTTTCCGTGAGAACGGGACGCCGGTCTCGCTGACTTTCCTCGGCAACCTCTACGGCGAAGCCGCACTCTGCCGCGTGGCGATGGCGTATCAGCAGGCGACGGCCTTCCACACGAAGCACCCCGCGCAGTTCGCCTGACGGTCGCGACAACGGAGTCGCGCTCGTGCGACTCCCGTGGTACGCGCGTTGCACTGCCTTCGCGGCGCACGACGAGCGAAGGGGGAAGCACCTTGCAGGCGCGAGCGTGGCGGGACGCCGTCACGGCGCGAGCGGTCGCAGGAGGCAGGAGCGGTAGCAAGTGGAGTGGCAGGTGCAGGATCGATTGGCGACGCAGCCGAGCGAAAACAATGTGCGAGGCCCCGGGCGGTACACCCGGGGCCTTCGCATTTCCTGCCGTTAGGCGGCTCGCACCCTTACCCGGCGAGCACCGCGCGCAGCGCGTCGGCGATGGTCTCGTGACGGAAGGTGAAGCCGGCGCCGAGGAGCCGCGTCGGCACCACGCGCTGGCTGGCGAGGATCGTCGCCTCCCCCATCTCGCCGAACATCACCCGGATCGCCGTCTCGGGGACGGAAACGATCGTCGGCCGTCCGAGGGCGTGGCCGAGCGCATGGGTGAAGTCGGCGTTCGAGACAGGCACCGGCGCGACGAGGTTGACGGCTCCCTTCACCTGTCCCGCGCCAAGGAGGAATTCCACTGCGCGGGTCCAGTCCTCGAGTGAGATCCAGCTCATGACCTGCGCCCCGCTCCCGATGCGGCCCCCGAGTCCGAGCTTGAAGGGGGTCAGCATCTTCTCGAGCGCGCCGCCATGCGGGGCGAGGACGAGCCCAGTGCGGAGGTGGACGACGCGGACGTCGGCGCGATCGAGCTCGCTCGTGGCGGCCTCCCAGACACCGACGACGTCGGCGAGGAATCCGTGTCCTGGCGCCGAGGACTCGTCGAGGAGCTCGTCGCCGCGGTCGCCGTAGATCCCGATCGCCGATCCGCTGAGCAGGACGCGGGGCGGGCGCTCCATCGCCTGCATCGTGCGGGCGAGGAGCGCGGTGCTTTTCACCCGGCTCTCGCGAATCTCACGCTTCACGTCGTCGGTCCACCGCTGGGCGATGTTCTCGCCGGCGAGATGAATGACGGCGTCGATCCCGGCGAGTGCGTCGGGGGCGAGCTCACCGCGTGCCGGGTCCCAGGCGATCGACTGCCCGGCAACGGCGCCGCTGCGACGAGTGAGCGGGACGACACGATGCCCGGCGGCAGTGAGCCGTTTGGTCAGCGCGCGACCGAGAAACCCGGTCGACCCGCTGAGGGCGATGCGCATGGGTGCGGAGTCTTTCGACATCGGAGTGGGTACGGGTTCGCAGCACCTCAGGCGCAATAGTCAAACCGCGACGCGCGCCACCGTCTGCCCGACACGCGGGCTCGAGACGGCGCCGCTCAGTCCCGGCCGCGCGGCCACTCAGCGATTCTGGCTCTTAACGGTTTGAACTGCGATTTCACGGATCGATCGGATCAATTCGGATCGCTCCGTGAACCGGTGAGTCGAACTCACCACGCGGTACGAACGATCCGTCTGATCAGATTTGATCTGACTTGATCGGTGTTCCCACTGTTAAGACCCACCCGTCCGTACTGGCCGCTGAGGCGCGGCGAGCGGCAATTGTTGCCGCGCGCTCCATGGACGCGTCATTCCTGCGAATGCCGGACGGAAGCGTGGGCGATCGGCGTCTCCTGCTTTTGCCGGTCGAGTCATGAGCATGGCGACAATTCTTTATGTAGACGATGAGCCGGCGGTCGGGCTCATTCTCGAGGATACCCTCGAGCGGGCCGGGCACCGGGCGGTTGGTGCGCGGAATGTCCCCGAGGCGCTGCAGATCCTCGGACGCGACTCCGTCGACCTGATCATCTCCGACTATAGAATGCCGGGGATCACGGGGCTCGAGTTCCTCGACATGCTGCAGCGCGAGGGACACCACGTCCCGCTGATCATGCTCACCGGGTACGCGAGCATCGAGCACGCCGTTTCGGCGATCAAGGCCGGAGCGATCGACTACATCACGAAGCCGGTGCAGCCGGAGCAGCTCGAGCTCGCGGTCGCGCAGGCGCTGCAGGTCGTCAGGCTCAAGCTCGAGAACTCGCAGCTCCGGCGCGAGGTGATGGAGTTCCGCAACGAGCGGCAGATCGTCGGCGACTCGCCGGTGATCCGGACGCTGATGCAGACGGTGGCGATGGCGGCACCGACCAGGGCGACGGTGCTTCTCCAGGGCGAGAGCGGTACGGGCAAGGAGCTGTTCGCGCGGGCGATCCACGACCAGAGCGACCGCCACGACGAGCCGTTCATCAAGTTGAACTGCGCCGCGCTCCCCGAGGGGCTGATCGAGAGCGCGCTGTTCGGCCATGAGCGCGGTGCCTTCACCGGCGCGGTGCGGCGCGTCGAGGGTGCGTTCGAGCGCGCGCACCGCGGAACGCTGCTGCTCGACGAGATCAGCGAGATGCGGCTCGACCTGCAGGCGAAGCTGCTGCGTGTGCTCCAGGAGCAGGAATTCGAGCGCGTCGGGGGGACGACGCCGATTCGTGTCGACGTCCGCATCATCGCGACGACCAACCGCGATCTCGCCGCCGCGGTCTCCCGCGGCGAGTTCCGACAGGACCTGTACTACCGGCTGAGCGTGATGCCGATCGTCATCGCGCCACTACGCGACCGGCTCGAGGACATCCCGTCTCTCGCCTGGCGCTTCGCGATGCGAACCGCTGCCGAGGTGGGGAAGGAGGTGCACGGGATCTCGACCGACGCGATTGCCCTGCTCCAGCGCCACAGCTGGCCGGGCAACGTGCGCGAGCTGCAGCATGCGATCGAGCGGGCAGTGATCCTCAGCACGGACCCGATGCTCCGGCCGCCCGTGTTCGACATCGCGACGTCGCCTGACGCGCGCAGGGCATCGATCGCCGGCGGCAACGGCAACGTGCACCCTCCCGCCGAAGGGGCGACGATGCACGTGCTGCACCTTTCGTCGCTGGACGTCGGGGAGGCGGAGCGGGTGCTGATCCAGCGGGCGCTGGTCGCGTCGGGTCAGAACCGGACGCGGGCCGCGCAGCTCCTCGGGATCAGCGTGCGCACGCTGCGCAACAAGCTGAACGTCCGCCCGGAGACCGCCGACGCGAGCGCCGGGGATGGCGATCCCGCCTGAGCATCCCGCCTAACGGCGTGGGCGCTCGTCCCCGGCGCCGTCAGTGTCGCGCGACGGGGGCTTCCGCGGCGATGATTGCGGGGGCCCGATCGGCGTGTCGCCGATCTTCCACGAGCCGAGTGGCGGGGTGAGGCGCTTCGTCACGACCTCGGCGCGCGCGCAGAGAGCGGCCACCTCGTCGTCGGACCAGCTCTGCCAGTCGACCGGATAGGGGCAGAGGCGGCGTTTCTCCGCGCCGTCCACCCGCTCGAACACGATCCAGCCGTCGGCGAGGTCCCGCATGTAGTCCTCGGCGCGAGTCTTGGGATGGATCTGCCCAGCGGTGACGTCCCAGGCCTTCCAGCGGTGCCCGCCCGGACCTTCGAACTCTCGCAGCGCCATGGCCCCTCCAAGGGTTGGGCCGCTACGAAAAGCAGGAAGAGGGCCACCGCGCCGGAGGAGCGTTAGGCCCGACCAGCATCGAGTCCCGGGCGGTAGGAGCGATGCGTGGGCGGCAATTTCTGCCCGGACGGGCATGGGCCTATCGTGCCGCTCGGCGCTTTCCGCCGAGTAAACATACGATTAGGAAAGGCGATTTTCACGCATTCAACTATATGTCGTTCTTGATGCTACTGGATTGATCGAAGGTGTTTTGTCATGCGCTTGAACTTGGCATCACGTGTGCCTTTACCGGACCCGACAGTAGATCGCTCGAGATGGGTCAGGATTCACCGCTTGCGTCGGACCGGGGTCCGGAAGGAGCACACAATGAAAGCGAATTCGCTCGGCAACGCAGTCGCCGGCATGGACATCCCGAAGCTCGAGAGACCGTGAAGCCGGATCGAGGGGGTGTCAGGCGGTCGTCGGCCGCGCGGCAAGCTGCGCGCGGCGGCCGGCGGCAAGGGTCGGCACGGGAAGCTCGATGCGCAGCTGCTCGCCATCGGCCGTGATGGCGACGTCCGACGGACCGCCGACGGTGGCAATGGCCGCGCGGAGCGCGGCCGGGGTGGGCGCGGTGTTCTCCGCCGCGATGGTGCCGGCCTTCGCCGGCGCAGCCGACGGCTCGGTCGCGACGCGAATGGTGACGCTGTCGGCATTCCCGGCGTAGCTCACCAACACGCGCCCGCCGCGCGACTGGGCGTGTCGCTTCGCGGCGTCGATCGCCAGGAGCATCGCGTGAACAAGGTGCGGCCGATTGGCGAACACCGGCATCGTCTCGCGATCGTGCACCGCCGAGCACTCGACCTGAAGCAGCGCCGAGTGGTAGCCGTGGAGGGCGATGACGTCGGGGACGAGGGGCTGGAGCTCGATCGCGCCCGGCTCCCCGCGCCCATCGTCGGGCAGGAGGCGCATCAGGCGGAGGATGTCCTCGAGGCGGCGGGCCTCGTCGTGCAGCGCCTTCGACAGCCGCTCGGTCCAGATCTCCCCCGGATCGGCGAGCCCGCTGATCCCGCCTAACGCGGCGACGCGGTTGCTGAGGGCATGGGCCATCCCGCGGAGGATCGCGTCGCGCAGCGCGTCGAAGCTGCTGGTCTCGGGTGTGGGCTTCACGTTCTGATGACGCTCATCAGTAGCCGACCGCCACACGGACGGCGAAGGTGCGTGGCACCGGCTGGACGATCGCCCAGAGATCGGGGCGGAGGCCGGGAGCGGGAGCGTCGGTCTCCGGATGCAGTCCCCTGCTCCGCGACCAGCGGGCGAGGTCGTAGGCGGAGAGGGTGACCCCGAGCGTCGTCGCGTGGAGCATCGTCGCCGCGCGGGGGGAACGCCAGGAGAGCGAGAGCTCGCGGAGCGTCGTTGCGTCGCCGGGGACGAGGTATCCGGACCCGTGGCCCGTCGAGGCGGCGACCGCGCGTCCCTGTTCGTCGATCGGCGCGTTGGGATCGTTGAGCGCCGGGCAGACCCCGCGCCAGCACTGCTGCGCGCCCGCGGCGTCGTAGACGTCGAAGCCGCCGACGTGGTCGGCGATCGCGGTCACGGTGAACGAATGGAGCAGCTCGAGATCGCCGGAGAGCTTCGCGACGCTCGCCGGCCGCGAGCGGCCGCCGGTTCGGACGTCGAAGTAGCTGACTTCAGTGCGCTCGATCCGGCCGTTGCCGTTCGCGTCGTTCCAGCTCGCCGGCTGGGTGAGCCATGTCCCCCAGGACTGCCCATCGCGGACCATGAGCCCGATGCCGGGACCGCTCGAAAGCTGGGCGCGCGACCCCGGCACGCTCTCGACGCGGTCGTGCGACACCGCGAGCTGGCCACGGACGTGGAGGCGTGCGACCGGGAGATCCAGCGGCGTCGCTTCCGCGGCCAGCTCACCCCCGGTGACCTTCCGGTCGGCGGTGTTGGCGAGGAAGAACGGCGCGATCCAGTCGAGGCGCTCCTTCCTCGTGAACGCGGTGATCGAGAGCCGCGACGCCGCGACGCCTGACGCGGCGTCGATCCCGCCCTCGAGCTCCGTTGAACGGTCGGCGGGGGTGCGCGGCCGCAACGGGCCGTTCGCGCCGTAGCCGTAGCCGCCGAACGAAGTCCCGCCGTAATCGAACGCCGGCCGGTTCAGCGCGCCGAGGTTCTGAGCGCTCGACTGCGCCCAGGCGGCGCGGAGGCGCAGCGACTCGAGGATGCCTAACGGTGCGCCACCGCCGACCAGCTGATACAGCGCGTCGGCGTGCGGATCGAAGAGCACGGGGGGATGGCGGCCGGTATTGAAGTCGGCGCTCGTCCGGGTGAGGCCGATGCCTAACGCTGCGCG
>DASSZC010000183.1:0-3085 GCA_035702925.1 Gemmatimonadaceae bacterium
GGCCGGGGATCTTCCTCTATGGCGTCTCGAGCGGCCGCCATCCGCGACTGACCCCCGACCCGGTCGTCAGCCTTCGCGCGCGGGTCGTCGAGGTGCGCACGGTGCCTGACGGCGCGGGGGTGAGCTACGAGGAGACCTGGCATGCGCGCGGTCCGCGCCGCATCGCGACGCTCTCGATCGGCTACGCCGACGGCTATCGCCGCGCGCTCTCGAGCCGGGGGATCGTGCTCGTCAACGGCGTGCGCGCCGTCGTCGCCGGGCTCGTGACGATGGACATGACGATGGTCGACGTCACCGCGGCGGCCTGCGAGCCCGGGGACGTCGCCACCCTCATCGGCGCGGCCGGCCCGGACCGCCTAACGGTCGCCGAGGTCGCGGCGACCGCCGAGCTCTCGCCCTACGAGCTGCTGACCGGACTGGGCGCGCGGGTGCCTCGCATTTACGAGGACGCCGCATGACCCGCCGCGCGCTCATCCTCGTCCTCGACGGGGTCGGGATCGGCGAGGCGCCCGACGCCGAGGCGTACGGCGACGTCGGGAGCGACACGCTCGGGAACCTCGCCCGCGCGGTCGGCGGCTTCGACCTGCCGAACCTCGAGGCGGCGGGGCTCGGGCGCATCAAGCCCCTGCAGGGCGTCGCCGCGGTGCCGGCACCGCGCGGCGCCTCGGGGATGATGCAGCCGCGCAGCGCCGGGAAGGACAGCACCACCGGCCACTGGGAGATCGCCGGCGTCCACCTCGCCCGGCCGTTCCCGACCTACCCGCACGGATTCCCGAGCGAGATCATCGCCCGGTTCGAAGCGGCCACCGGACGCTCCGTCATCGGCAACGTCGTCGGGAGCGGGACCGCGGTGATGGACAGCTTCGGTCCGCAGCACATGCGCACCGGGGAGCTGATCGTCTACACCTCCGCGGATTCGGTCTTCCAGGTCGCGGCGCACGAATCGGTGGTCCCGCTCCCCGAGCTGTACGCGGCCTGCGAGAAGGCGCGCGCGATGCTCGTCGCCCCTCACGACGTATCACGGGTGATTGCCCGTCCCTTCACCGGGGAGCCGGGCGCATTCAAGCGCACCGCCAACCGGCGCGACTTCTCGATCGCACCGCCGGAGGAGACCCTCCTCGACGCCCTCGCCGCGCGCGGGATTCCGCGGACCGGGGTCGGGAAAGTCGACGATCTCTTCGCCAGCCGGAACATCAGGACCGAGCACACCGGATCGAACGCCGAGGGGATCGAATTGATCCTGAAGTGGCTTCGTGGCGATCAGGTTGGGCTTTGCTTCGCCAATCTGGTAGATTTCGACCAGCTCTTCGGGCACAGAAACGATACTGCGGGGTTCTACGCTGCTCTCCGCGAGCTCGACCGTGCCCTCCCTTCAATGCTCGACGCCCTTCGCGAGGACGACCTGCTGTTCATCACCGCCGACCACGGCAACGACCCGACGACCCCCTCCACGGATCACGCGCGCGAGTGCGTGCCCCTGCTGGTGCTCGGTCCCGCCGTTCGCCCGGTCGACCTCGGGGTGCTGGACACCTTTTCCCATCTCGGGGCGACCGTTGCCGACTGGCTCGGCATCTCCTTCCGCGGTCGCGGGAAGTCATTCGCACCAGCAGCAATCAACGGATGACGGCTCCCGACCGCGCGACGATCGAGAAGCTGCGAGTGGCCGCTGAGAAGGCGATGGGGCGCGCGTACGCGCCCTACTCGCACTTCCACGTCGGCGCCGCGCTGCTGGGGAGCGATGGCTCGATCATCACCGGCTGCAACGTCGAGAACGCGTCCTATGGCGCGGCGATCTGCGCCGAGCGGACCGCTGTGACCTCCGCGGTCGCCAGCGGGGTTCGCGCATTCGACGCGCTGGTGCTGGTCACCAACGCGACCGAGCCGACACCGCCGTGCGGCATCTGCCGGCAGGTGCTGGTCGAGTTCGCGCCCGACCTCCCCGTGGTGAGCTTCGCGCGTGGCGAGGAGGCGAGCTGGTCGCTCGCCGAGCTGCTGCCGCGACCCTTCATCCCTGATTCGATGGAGCGCGCATGAAGCTCGGAAAGGTGGTCGGGACCGTCGTCGCGACGCGAAAGGACCCGTCGCTCGGGTCGCTCAAGCTGCTCGTCGTCGAGAACATCACGACGACGCTCGAGAAGGAGGGCGGCTACGTGGTTGCCGTCGACAGTGTCGGTGCGGGTGTTGGTGAGGTTGTGCTGTACGCCACCGGAAGCTCCGCCCGCCTGACGGCGGTGACGAAGGATCGGCCGGTGGACGCCGTGATCATGGGAATCGTTGATTGCTTCGACGTCGAGGGCAAGAGTGTCAGTCTGGCGTAAATACGTAGTGCTCTTCGCGGCAGCGTTAGGCGCGGCCGCGTGCACCGAAAAGCTGGGAAGTGGCAGCGCCTGTCCGGCGCTCTGTCCCATCGAGGAAGTCGGCATCGTCGACACGACGATCCAGGGCGTGGTGCTCGACACCACCGTCTATCCGGGCCCCCCGGTCGGCAGCGAGGGCACCGTCCTCCTGCTCACGCGCACCGATGGCGCGCTCGACCTGCGCGGTGTCTTCCGCTTCGACTCGCTGCCGAAGACGTTCCGCAAGAAGAACCAGCCGGCGACCGATACGGCCACCTTCCCGATCAAGGCGCTCAAGGGCGCCAAGCTCGTGGTCACTGGTGACACGACGAGCAGCGCTCCCCCGCTGCCCACGGACTCGGTGACCATCGTCGCCTACGACGTGGACACCAGCGGGGTCGCCGATACCGCCGTCGCGCCGGTCGCCGCGTTGTTCACCCCCGCGCGTGAGATCGGCCGTCGGCGCATTCGCGCCGAGGCGATTCGCGACACCTTCTCGATTCCGCTCAGCGATTCGGCGGTGTTCGCGAAGGTGCAGGCGCGCACCGCGCTTCGCGTCGGGCTCCGCATCGAGTCAGGCGGGAACACGGCGGTGAGCATCGTCTCGTCGAGTTCCGGACTGCTCTTCGCTCCGTCGGCGACCACCGACCCCGCGCAGGCGGACAGCGTGCAGTCGTATGGCACAAATTCCTTCTCGCCGCCGGAAGACAAGACTCAGGCGGCGGCCCTGCGCGACTACACGCTGGTCG
>DASSZC010000209.1:0-5935 GCA_035702925.1 Gemmatimonadaceae bacterium
CCCGTCCGAGCTCGCCACGCCCGACCCAGAACGCGTCGCCGATAGCGCTCCCGGCATCGATGCCGCGCACCGTCTGCGGTCCACCGACGAAGAACAGCTTCTGGATCGGCGGCCGCCCCGCCGCCGCGCCGGCGACCCCGGTCAGGGAGCCGGCGGTGCCTAACGCGAGCGGGTGCGACAGCGTCAGGTCGAAGATCCCGCGGGCATAGTCGAACCTTCCCCCCGCCGCCTCGAGGCTGGTGCTGCTGATCAGCCGCCACCCCTTCGGATCCTCGCCCGCCGACCTGATCATCGACGCGCCGATCCCGCCGATGTCGCCGCGCTCGGCGTCGATGTTCGGGGCGAAGCGGCCGTTGCCGAGGTGGGCGAGCGAGACGTTGGTCTTCATCGCCGCCGCACCCTCGTGCTCGCCGAACAGCCGCCAGTGGATCCCTTCGCCGTCGGCGGGCATCCGCGTCAGCTCCAGTCCCGTCGCCCGGTAGTAGAAGCCGTCGTCGCGTCCCCAGAGCAGCGCGCCTAACGATGCGCCGAGGGTGAAGGGATCCCCGTAATCCCCGGCGGCAGCGAGGCGATGGTAGGCGGTGAGGTCGATCGTCCGTCGCGGATCGGAGCGGGCGACGCCGAGCTCGAGCCCCGGGTTCAGGTCGGCGACGCCGAGCCTGGCGAGTGCGTGCGCGCTGTAGCCGCGCTGCAGCCGCTGCTCGGCGCGGACGCCTAACGACAGCCCCTCGACGCGGTTGTAGCGAAGGAGTCCGCCGCCGATCCCGTAAAGGATCGTCGGCCGGGGGTTCGTTCCCCCTCCCCCCTCACGATCGGCCATCGCCTGCACCGACATCGCCCAGTCGCGCAGCTCCTTGCGGTCCGTCTCGCCGAACAGCTCGTCGGCCGACGCATAGATCGAGGGCGGAAGGTCGGCGGAGTGGACGAGGACGGTGGTGTCGCAGGGGATCACGATGAAGGTACGCACGCCGTCGCGACGCACCGTCTCGACGCGCGATCCGCGATGGGTCTTCCGGCACTGGTTGCCTTCTTCGTTCTCCAGTGAGTCGAGAGCGGTGCGCACCACGCGCGCGGAGGAGTCGCCATGCGCGGCGCGCACCTTCTCGGCGGAATCGCGAATGGCGAGGCGCTCGCCGTACCGGGCATCGAGCGAATCGAAGCGCGATGCGGGAAGAGGCTCGCCGCGCACGGCATCGTAAGTGAAGCGCTCCTCCCAACTGATCGGGCTGCGGATCGGCCCCATCTCGAACAACCCCTCGGCGGTGCGCGACGACGGGAGCCACCAGCGCCCGCCCTGGAGCACGAACTCCTGGGTGACGGCGGTGAGGGAGAGCCGCATCGGCTGCAGCGCTGGCTTGATCCACCCGGGGATATCGTCGTCGTCCTTCTTCCCCTTCCCCCTGCGATTCGTGTCGGCAGCTGCTTCCTCCTGCACCGCGAGCCAGACGTCGAGTGGCGCCGAGAGGCGGTAGGCGGCGCGCACGAGCTGTGCGCTCTCGCGGTCGAGCCAGAGGGAGCCGATCACGGCGTTCCAGCGCTGCGCGCGCGGGCTCACCCGCAGCTCGATGAGGTGGTACTCACCGCCATGCGGGATGCGGATGACCACCGAATCGCCGATCGCGTACCGGTAGTACGCCTCGGCGCCGGCGCCTAACGGGTGGATGATCTCCTCGCGATTGACGTCGAACTTGAAGCGCGAGATCGGCCAGAGGCGATCCTCACCGGGGACGTACGGCAGCTCGAGCGTCTCCGGCGACGTCGGGTCGTTGTCGATCTCGTCGTCATCGTCGATCGGGGCGACCGCGCGCGCACCGGTGATGCGAATGAGCGCGCCGCGATCGCGATCCCAGGACACCCGCGCCGCCTGTTCCCCGCGCGCCGCCAGCCGCGTCCGGGCCAATGCGCGCAACGCGATCCCCGCCGACATCCGCTGGTAGGTGAGCCCCTCGTACGATCGCAGCGTCGAGTCGACGGCGAGCCGCGCTCCTCGAGCACGGAGGACGAGCTGCCGCGTCGCCTCATTGGCGTAGGCAGTGGCGATGTGGGCGGGGGTGACGGGGATCCGCTTCGCCGCGCGCCCGGCCGAGTCACCGGCGGTGATGGTGCTATCGTCGCCGACGCCGAGGGTGATGCTGATCCCGCGCCCCTTCTTCGTGGTGTCCTGCTTCGCCGGCGGGACGGTGTCACGGCCCGGGGGCGCGGCCGGCTGCTGGACGGCGATGAGCAATGCGATGACGGAGATCAGCATTCACGACGCGGATGGGGATTCCACCGCCTACGCCAGCCGCCACAGGGGGTTTCACCCGTCGGAAAATCAGTGCTCCGCGCCCGGGTGGTAGCGCCGCACCGTGGCGGCGTCGATCTCGGCGTTCGTCCAGGGGACGGACTTGTATTCGCCGCGAGCGAACATCGCCGCCTGGTCGCTGTGCCAGGGAGAGTCCTCGCGGGAGCTCTCGCCATACGCGAGAACCGACCGGGCGCGCGGGCGGTCACCGAACTCCACGGCGAGCACCCAGCCGTCACCGCCGGCGGCGACCCTCTTTCCGTCCGCGGCATCGTCGTACCAGAGTACGCGAAAGCAGCCGAGGTCGCCGTTGCAGCCGCCAACCGGGACGTCGACGTTGCCCACGCGAACGCGGTGCACATCGCCCCACGCGACATCGGCGCTGCCGTAACGACGCGTCGCTTCGGCGACCGCCCAACTGAACGCCTCGACCGCGCGCGATGGAAAGCGGATTCCGCGCGGTGTCGTCATCGGCGCCGTCGGGGTCCACGGCTGCGCGTACATCGTATCCGCGCGTGCGCCGGCGATGTACCGCCGCCACCAGAGCTCGAAGAGGACGCCGCCCCGGCTCGCCGGCGCGACGGTCCCGTCCCAGCGGGCGACGACGCCGATCGCGCGAGCGAGGGAGGAATCGGGATTCGCGGCGCGCACGGCCGCCACGAGGTCAGCCCGGACTCGCTCGGCGAGGAGCATCCGGTACGACTGCTTGAGGGTGAGCACGTCGGCGAGCCTGAGCTTTCGCCGTGTGTCGATGAGCGAGACCGCCAGTTGGCTGCGGAGGCCGAATCGCGCCGCGGGGAAGTACGATGGATAACGCGCCGGGTCGAGAGGCGCCCGCATGTTCGTGTAGTACGGCGGGTCGTTCTCGTTGTGGATGTAGCCACCGGGTGGATTGAGCAGCTGCGGCAACGAATCGAAGGGTACGTAGTGCGACCAGATCTGCGCGGCGCTGGTCACGGCAACGGCCGCGGTGTCGCCGGCGCTGGGGTGCGGCAGCGACGGGATCGCCGCGTTCCAGAGGTAGAAGATGTTGCCGGCACGATCGGCGTAGGTGAAGCTCGAATTCAGCCGCGCGCGCATGCGCATCGCCTCCTTCCACTCGGCGAGCGACCGCGCGCTCATCATGCGGAGGAACTGCATCCCGGCGCGGACGTCCCCGTCCATCGCCGCGTGCAGGACATAGATCTTCCCGGGCCCGCGACGGATCACGGGGCCGAACGCCGTTCGCTCGACATCGCGCGACTCGCTCGCCGCGCCGTTGGCGGTCGAGTACGAGATGGTGACTCGCTCGCGCTGGATCGGGATCGACCGCCCGTCGAGAATGAAGGCGTCGGGGCGGGCAGGGTCGACGTCGAGGGCGTAAACCTGGGCGAGCAGCGGATCGTTGTTGGTCGTCGACCAGCCGAGGTCGCGGTTGAAGCCGCCGATCACGCCGAAGGGGCCGCCGATGCGGAAGTCGCCGTAGAAGTCGAGCCGTCCCGGGACGACGAGGTGCGCCTCGTAGTAGCCCGCGTTCCATTGCAGGTGCGGATTCCGGAGGAGGATCGCGTGTCCCGACGTCGTCCGGCTCGGCGCGAATGCCCAGGCATTCGATCCTTCGTCGGGCAGGTCGCGGGCCGGTCGGCCGCGCGCGTCAGCGCTGACGTCCGGGTGGATGGCGAGCGAGGTGGAGTCACGCTTCAGGAACCGCGACGCCTGCCTCGGGCCGGCGAGATTCACGTCGTGGGCGAGCAGGTCGTAGCCGCTGAAATCGGCGGTGAAACCGGCCGGAAATTCCGCTGGGTGGAGCGCGACGTAGCGATTGACGGCGGCGGCGAAGCCCTCGTAGACATCGCGGGTGTCGGCGTCGATGAACGGGTAGCCGGCGACGGCGCGCTCCCAGGAGGGACGCGCGGCGAAGTCGCTCTCGATGCTGTCGTGGCCGAACCAGCGTGCCAGCTCCCCGCGGGCGCGGACGAGGTCGAGGGCGACACGGGCGCCGTAGTCCTCCGACTGGACGAAGCCTAACGCGTAGCCGGCGGCGCGCAGGGTCTTCGCGGTGATGTGCGGGACGCCGTGCGTCGTACGCCGGACCTCGGCCTCGCTGGAGAGATCGTCACCGGTCGCCGCCTTGACGGTGTGGCGCAGCGGCCGGCCGGCGAGTGCCCCGGTGTACCGCCCCTCGTCGACGGCGACGACGCCATTGACGACGACATAGCGCATCCCCGTCGCCAGCACCGCGGGGTGCTCGTACGTCGCGAGATCGCGGAATGCCGATGTGTCGAACGCGATGATGTCGGCGAACTTCCCCGGCGCGACGGTGCCGCGGTCGGCGAGGCGCAACGCCTCGGCGGTGAGGCCGCTCGACGCGTGGACCATCTGCGCGAGGGTGAGCAGCGGAGTGTCGCGGACGTAGAGCCTGAACTTGCGGGGGAAGGTGCCGTACTTCCGCGGGTGTCCGTTCGAGCCGTCGGACCCGGTCATGACGAAGGGCTGGGTCATGAACGTCCGGATGTCGGACTCCTTCATGTTGAACGACGCGACGCCGGCGTCGCCGGCGAGGACGATCTGGAGGGCGGCGTCGACCGGGGTCGTGTTCCGCGCGGACGCCACCTGCTCGAGAGTCTTTCCCGCGATCGAGCTGTCGCGGGTGGAGGTGATGAGCATCGCGCCCGCCCCGCCGCGACGCGCGAGGTTGCGCTCCATCTCGCTGACGATCCGCGCCCGCACCGCGGGATCGTTGGCGCGTGCGCGCAGCGAGTCGCGTCCGCCCGCCTCGGCCCAGCGCGGGACAAGCGCCGCCTCGACGCTCGTCCCCGAGGCGAGGTACGGGTACTGGTCGGCGGTGACCTCCAGCCCGGAGGCGCGAGCGGCGCGGATGAGGGCGATGACCGTATCGCTCTGCCCCCAGGCGTCCGTGCCTAACGCCTTGATGTGGGACACGTGGATCGGGATGGCAGCCTCGCGGCCGATGCGCAGCGCCTCCTCCACCGCGCCGATCAATCCGATCGAGTACGAGCTCTCGTCGCGCAGGTGCGAATCGTAGATGCCGCCGGAAGCGGCGGCGACACGGGCGAGGGCGACGATCTCGTCGGTGCTCGCGTAGCTGCCCGGCGCGTAGTACAAGCCGGTGGAGAGGCCGAGCGCGCCGTCGCGCATTCCGGCACGAACGAGGGCGCGCATCGAATCGAGCTGCGCGGTGGTTGGTGCGGACGGCGACATTCCCATCACCGCTTCGCGAACCGCGCCCTCGCCGACGTACAGCGCCGCATTCGTCCCGATGCCGTCGCGCGCCCACCGGGCGAAGGTGCCGCCGATCGAGAGCGTCCCGCCGCCGTCGTTGTTGGCCACCACCGTCGTCACGCCCTGCATCAGGTAGGGGAGGTTCGCATGGCGACGCGGGTCACCGAGATCTTCGAGCGTGTGGGTGTGCGGATCGATGAAGCCGGGAGCGACGATCAGCCCGCGCGCATCGATCGTTCGACGTGCATGGATTCCCGCTGCTGCCGCCGAGCCGACGAAGACAACGCGATCACCTCGCACGCCGACATCGGCGGCACGCGGTGCTGCCCCCGTGCCGTCGACGAGGGTGCCACCGGTGATGAGGATATCGACCGGTGCTGCCTGCGCGGAAAGCGGGCGCGCGAGCAGCGCGCTCCCTGCGACTGCGGC
>DASSZC010000089.1:0-12836 GCA_035702925.1 Gemmatimonadaceae bacterium
CGCTGATCCGCGACACGCAGGACGTGCACAAGGCGCAGCGCCGCGGCGAGATGCAGCGGATCGCGATGGTCGCGTTCATCCGCCGGCTCCTCGACCGCTACACGCGGACCGAGGACCACATGTGGGCGGAGACGCTCCTGCCGAAGGCGAGCGACGAGGAGCTCGAGCGCCTGGTGACGGTCGCGCTGCAGGTGATCGACAAGGAAGCAGACGGTTAGCCCCGCACGCTTCCGCTCCCTGCGGCGCAGAGCCTCGACGATATATTCCGTCCCATGACGTCCGTCCCTCCAGATGCGGCGGCTCGCGCGGCGACGCTGCGCGAGCGGATCGAAGACGCGAACCGCGAATACTACGTCTTCGACAATCCATCGATCTCCGATCGCGAGTACGATGAGCTGTTCCGCGAGCTGCGCGCGCTCGAGGAGAAGTACCCGCCGCTGCGCACCCCCGACTCCCCGACGCAGCGCGTCGGCGCCGAGCCGGCGACGCAGCTCGCCAAGCACACGCACCTCGTGCCGATGCTCTCGCTCGGCAACGCCTTCGACGAGGGAGAGCTCGAGGACTGGGAGAAGCGGATCGTCAGGCTCGGCGGCGACTCGGTGCGCGCGAGCGGGTACACCGCCGAGCTGAAGATCGACGGCGCGGCGGTGAGCCTGACCTATCGCGAGGGGGTGCTCGAGATCGGGACCACGCGCGGGAACGGGACGATCGGCGAGGAGGTCACGGCCAACATCCGGACCGTGCGCGACGTCCCGCTCCGGCTGCGCGGCAACGGCCACCCGCCGCTGGTCGAGATCCGCGGCGAGGTGTACATGCCCTTCTCCGGCTTCGAGGAGCTCAATGCCTCACGGGTGAAGGCCGGGGAGCCGGTGTTCGCCAACCCGCGCAACTCGGCGGCGGGTTCGCTCAGGCAGCTCGATCCCGGGGTGAGCGCGAAGCGCCCGCTCCGATTCTATGGCTACGCGATCGCGCTCCCCGACGGGGAAGCGCCGCCGGTCCGCTCGCAGTGGGAGCTGCTCGCCCTCCTCGACGAGTGGGGGATCCCGGTCGCCCCGCACCGCGAACGCTGCGCGACGTTAGGCGAGGTTCACGCCTGGGCGACGAAGATCGAGCGCGAGGTGCGGGCCGAGCTCGACTTCGCGATCGACGGCGGTGTCGTCAAGGTCGACGCGTTAGGCGTGCAGGACGAGCTCGGGGTGGTCGGCCGCGAGCCGCGGTGGGCGATCGCCCGAAAGTTCGCGCCGGACATCGCCGAGACGAAGCTGCTCGACATCCAGGTCAACGTCGGCCGGACCGGGGTGCTCAACCCATTCGCGATCCTCGAGCCGGTGGAGATCGGCGGCGCGATGGTGAAGCTGGCGACGCTGCACAACTTCGACCTCGTGCACACGAAGGACCTGCGCATCGGCGACACGGTGCTGGTGAAGCGCGCGGGGGAGGTGATCCCGCAGGTCATCGGTCCCGTCCCCGAGAAGCGCGACCCGAACGACCCGCCTCGCAAGGTGAAGGTCCCGACGAAGTGCCCGAGCTGCGGCACCCCGGTGGAGCGTGACGAGGACGAGGTCGCGCTCTACTGCGGCAACGTCGCCTGCCCGGGACGGCAGCTCGAGGGACTCGTGCACTTCGCCTCGCGCGGGGCGATGGACATCCGCGGGCTGTCGTATGCGCGCATCATGCAGCTGATCGAGGCCGGGATGGTGCACGACGCGGCCGACATCTACGACCTGACGGTCGAGCAGCTCGTCACCCTCGAGCGATTCGCGGAGAAGAGCGCGGAGAACCTCGTCGCGGCGATCGAGCAGTCGAAGCAGCAGCCGCTGTCACGGCTGCTGAACGCGCTCGGGATCCGTCATGTCGGCGAGCAGTCGGCGCAGCTGCTGGCGCGGCACTTCGGGACGATGGACCGCCTGATGGCGGCGACCGCCGACGACATCCTCGAGGTGCGAGGGGTCGGCGAGATCATCGCGCACGCGGTGTCGGCGTTCTTCGCGACCGCGAGCACGCGGGTGCTGATCGAGAAGCTCCGCGACCACGGGCTGACCTTCGTCGAGCCGGTGCAGGTAGCGGCCGACGGTGCCCTCAAGGGGAAGACGGTCGTCATTACCGGGACGCTGCCGACGCTGTCGCGAGGCGAAGCCACGGCGATGGTCGAACGGTCCGGCGGCCGCGTGACGAGCGGAGTCTCGAAGGCGACGAGCTTCGTCGTCGTCGGCGAGGATGCGGGGAGCAAGCTTGACAAGGCACGACAGCTCGGCGTCGAGACGATCGACGAGGCCGAGCTGCTGAAGCGGATCGCGGCAGGGTGAACCACACAACGGCGCTCGGGGCTATGGAACTGGTCGACAACGGCATGCTCGGACTTCCACGCGCGGCGCTCGCCGCCTTGCGTGCCGCGCTGTATCGCGATGCCGGTCCCGCCGCGGCGACGTACCTGCAGGAAGCGGGGTACGCCGGCGGAGAGACGCTGTTCGCCGCGTTCGGTGGCTGGCTGAAGGCGCGCAAGGCGCCCGAACCGGAGTCTCTCCCCCTCGAGCGTTTCGAGACGCTGGCGACGGCGTTCTTCCGCGACGCCGGGTGGGGCTCACTGTCAGTCGGCTCCCTGCGGAGCGCGGTCGCGGTGCTCGACTCGCCCGATTGGGGCGAGGCCGACCCCGGGAGCGGGATGGAGCAGCCGGCCTGTCACTTCACGACCGGGATGTTCGCCGACTTCTTCGGCCGCATCGCCGATGCCCCACTCGCCGTCCTCGAGGTGGAGTGCCGCTCCGCCGGCGCCCACCGCTGCCGCTTCCTCGTCGGCAACGCCGAGGTGATGGAGCACGTCTACGACACGATGGGCCGCGGCGCCGACTACGAGGCAGCGTTAGGCGAAGTGGAGTAGGGCAGCTATTAGCTATTAGCCATTAGCTGTGAGCGACTGCGTTAACCGCCGTCGCTGACAGCTAACGGCTTACGGCTAACGGCTGCAGTTACCGGTACGGCGAGAGCAGCTTCCGCGCGTCGTCGTAAAGCGGATTCGGGATCAGCTCGTCGTCGACGAGGATCTCGCGGTCCCAGGGGAGCACGATGGTGCTCTCGGTCTCGAGGGCCCAGAAGTCGGGGCGGTAGGGGCCGGTCTTGAAGCAGACAGCGGTGCGAACCTCGGTGGCGCCGGCGTTGACGCAGGCACTGACCGCGAGGCGCAGGGTGTCGCCCGAGTCGCAGGTCTCGTCGACGATGAGGACGTGCTTCCCGCGCACCTGCGGCGGGACGCTGCCGAGGACGTGCGGTGTCTCGCGCACCTTCTCCTGGTCGCCGCGGCGGCTGATCGTCATCGCGCGGAACTCGCGGCCATGGATCGCGGCGATGACCGCGCCGGGAATGACTCCCGACGTCGCGATGCCGACGATGATCTCCGGGTCGTAATCGCGCGCGACCTTGAGCGCGAGGGCGCGCGCCATCTCGCCGAACAGCGGCCATTCGACGTCGAGGACGCCCTTGCTCTGATCGACGGTGTAGCGGCGCGGTGACATGGGGCAAAGGTAGCCCGCGCGCGCCCGAGCGGGAAGCGTGTCGCAGGTTACGCTCGCACCGGGAAAGCCGCGTCCGGCGACGAGATGGCGACGGGCGGGCGCGGTTGCTCCGGCTTCGCCCGCACCATAGCTTGGTGCCGGTAGCGGCCACCGGCGCGCAGGTTGCAACCCGGGGGAGCGGCCGCCCCTCCCTCTTTGCCCAACACCAACCGCATGTCCTGGTGGAGCCGCCTCACGAGCGGCAGCCCGAAGCGCGACTCCAAGACTCAGCGCATCGACTACCTGAGCGAAGCCCTGGCGCTGGAGCGTCAGGGCGATTTTGACGCGGCGCTCACGTCCTACCGGCTGGCGCTGCGCGACCACCCGAACGACCCGAAGATCCTGCAGAACATGGCAATCGCCTTCTCGAAGACGGGACGTCTCGAAGAGGCGATTCGCAGCTACCGGCGCGCGCTCGAGCTCGACCCGGCGCTGGCCGGTTCGCACTACGGGCTGGCCTTCCTGCTGCTGAAGCGCGGAGACGCCACCGGGGCATCGCGCCATCTCGAGGCGTTTCTCGCCTCGCCGCCCGATGGCGTCGACACCGGGCGGTGGGTTCGCCACGCGAAGGAAACGCTCGAAGCGCTGCAGACCGGCGCCGACTCGCCCACCCCCATGGAGTGACGGTGGGCAAAGTCCTCGCGATCGTCAGTCAGAAGGGTGGGGTCGGCAAGACGACGACGGCGGTGAACCTCGCCGCGGCCTTCGCGCGCCGCGGCATGCGGACGATCCTCGTCGACGTCGACCCGCAGGGGTCGGTGCGCTACGGGATCGGGTTGTACCCGGGGCAGCCGACGCCGGGGATCACCGAGTACCTCACCGGTGAGCGCGCCCTGCAGGAAGTGCTGCTCCCGACCCCGCTCTCCGACCTCAAGGTGCTCGTTGCCGGTGCGATCGCCGATCGCGGCGATCACGTCGACTTCCAGCGCCAGGTCACGGCACCCGGGGTGCTCGACGAGCTGTTCGGCGACCTCGCCGAGCGCGCGGACATCGTCATCGTCGACACCCCGCCGGGGCTCGGCGGCATCGTCAGGCGGGTCCTCGAGGCGAGCGCACACGCGCTCGTGCCGCTGCAGTGCGAGCCGCTCGCCCTGCAGACGACGCCGCAGATCCTGCGCGGGCTGCAGGACATAATCGCCACCAACGACGCGCTGGCCCTCGAGGGGATGCTGCTGACGATGTACGACGAGGGCGACCCGATGAGCGCGCGCGTCGCCGAGTACGTGCGGGCGAGCCTTCCGGAGGACCTCGTGTTCGACCGCGAAGTGCCGCGGACGCCGGCGGTCGTCGAGGCGTCGGCGGCGGGGCAGCCGGTCGTCCTGCGCGATCCCGAGGATCGAGCGTCCGGCGCGTACGTCGCGATCGCCGGGGTGCTTCGCGAGCGGATGGGATGAGGGGGGCGCTGCCTAACGGTCGCCGCCGCCGCGGCCTGGTGCTCGGCGCCTGGGTCGCGGCGGTGATCGCCGCGGCGTGCAGCGACGTGCCGTCGGACCCGAACACTCCCTTCTCCATCGAGTTCAACCGCGCCCCCTCGCCCTCCGTCGTGCTCGGCGAGGCGATGTTCGACTCGCTGGGAAACGCGGCGCCGCTGAAGGCGCGGGTGTTCAACTCGAAGGGGGAGGAGATCGTCGGCGCCGCGGTGACGTATCACGTCGTCGCCTATTCGAATGTGGCACCGGCGAATCCCGCGTTCATCGACTCGGTGCCGCTGACAGTGGACGCGGCGTCCGGGGTCGTGACGGGCAAGGCGGCACCGGTGTACGCGGCGAAGACCGCGCGCGTCTACGCGCAGGCCGGCAAGCTGCAGAGCCAGACGATCGCCATCACCGCGACGCGGCACCCTGACAAGCTGGTTCGCGGCGCATCGGTAGAGGACTCGCTGATGCTCAGCTTCCTCAACACCGACACCCTGCTCGTCGCGCCGTCGTCGCCCTTCACCGTGCGCGTGCTGCACACGACCGGTGCGCTCACCGCCGCCGACAGCGCCGTGCCCGCGTATCTCGTCCGCTTCAGGATCGTGCAGCCGGCGGGGGCCGCGACCGACACGTCCTACGTGATGCTGACGAACGGCGACCGGAAGCGCTCGGAGCTCGACACGACCGACGCGACCGGGAACGCGTCGCGACAGGTGAGGATCCGGCGGGTGAACTTTCCCTTCGGCAAGGCGGCCGGTCTGGACAACCTCGTCCGCGACACGATCATCGTCGAGGCCTCCGCATATCGCGAAGGGGGGACAGTGATACCGGGGAGCCCGGTCACGTTCCGGCTGATCATCAAGGCCAACAAGCAGTAGCGGAACGCTGGCGAGCTGGACGCCGCGGGCGATATGTTGGGGCAGCCCGGTCAGTCGGAGTGAAGCTGACCGTCACTCGCCTCGAGGACACGAGATGATCGCCAATGGTGGCCCGCGGACGATCCCGCCCGGGACCCTTCCCAAGCTGTTCTTCGACGCGGTCGCGACGCACGACCTGCCTGACGCGATGATGTACAAGGCCGCCGGCAGCTGGCGGCCGATCTCGCATCGCGAGCTCGCCGAGCGCGTGATCCGCTGCGGGCGCGGGCTGCGCGCGATCGGCGTCCAGCCTGGCGACCGGGTGGCGATCCTCTCCGAGAACCGCCCCGAATGGGCGATCGCCGACTACGCCTGCCTGACGAGCGGGGTGATCGACGTCGCGATCTACCCGAACCTCCCGCCGGACCAGGTCGCGTACATCCTCCGCGACTCGGGGGCGGTGGCGATCTTCGTCTCGACCGCCGCCCAGGCGGAGAAGGCGATGGCCGCGCGCAAGGACGCGCCGGCGGTGAAGCACGTGATCTCCTTCGCCGACCCGGCCCCCGCCGGTGTCGAGCTGACGATGGCCGCCCTCGAGAAGCGCGGCGCCGAGGGCGAGACCGCGGAGACGATTGCCGCCTGGCGCGCGGCCGCGCTGCAGGCGAACCCCGACGACGTCGCGACGCTCATCTACACCTCGGGGACGACCGGTGAGCCGAAGGGGGTGATGCTCACCCACGACAACTTCTACTCGAACGTCGGCTGCTGCGTCACGCGGCTGCACGAGGCGTTCGAGCATCCGGGGAACCTCGCGCTCAGCTTCCTCCCGCTGTCGCACGTGTTCGAGCGGATGGTCGGGCACTTCGTCATGATGTACACGGGCAGCACGATCGCCTACGCCGAGTCGATGGACACGGTGCCGGACAACATGCAGGAGATGCGGCCGACGATCGTCGCCTCGGTGCCGCGCCTCTACGAGAAGATGTTCTCGCGGGTGCTCGACAACGCGCTGTCCGGTGGCGCGATCAAGAAGCGGATCTTCTTCTGGGCGCGCGGCGCCGCCGAGAAGTGGGCCGACGTCGTCCTCGCCGGGCGCACGCCTAACGCGTTTCTCGCGCTGCAGTACGGCATCGCGCAGAAGCTGGTGTTCTCCAAGCTGAAGGCGCGCACCGGCGGGCGGCTGCGCTTCTTCGTCTCCGGCGGCGCCCCGCTCTCCCCCGAGATCAACAAGTTCTTCTATGCGGCGGGGCTCATCATCCTCGAGGGGTACGGGCTGACCGAGACCTCGCCGGTCATCGCCTGCAACACCCCGCACGAGTTCAGGCTCGGCACCGTCGGCCGGCCGATCCCGAGCGTCGAGGTGAAGATCGCCGACGACGGCGAGATCCTGACGCGGGGCCCGCACGTGATGAAGGGGTACTTCAACAAGCCCGACGCGACACGCGACGCGATCGACGATGAGCGCTGGTTCCATACCGGCGACATCGGCGAGCTGCGCGACGGCTACCTGGCGATCACCGACCGGAAGAAGGACCTGCTCGTCACCGCCGGCGGGAAGAAGATCGCGCCGCAGCCGATCGAGAACATGGTGAAGGCGAACAAGTACGTCAGCCAGGCGATCATGCTCGGCGACAAGCGCAAATTCGCGAGCATGCTGATCGTCCCGAACTTCGAGCAGCTCGAGCGTTGGGCGAAGCTGAAGAACCTGATCTTCACCGACCGCCGGCAGCTCGTGGCGATGCCGATCGTCCGCGCGAAGATGGAGAAGGAGGTGTTCGGCAGGACGAACAGCCTCGCGAACTTCGAGCAGCCGAAGAAGATCGCCCTGCTCGACGCCGACCTCACCCTCGAGAGCGGGGAGATGACCCCGACGCTCAAGGTGCGGCGGAAGATCGTCGAGTCCCGGTACAAGCCGCAGATCGACGCGCTCTACGCCGGCGAGCAGGAGGGTTAGGGGGGCGACGGGCGGCACGCTCCCTGCACTTCGGCTCGATTACCAAGGCACGGAGTGCACTCATGCGTAAAGTCGCCGTTCTGATCGCCATGGTGGCGATCGCTGGCTGTGGTGGGCTGAAGAAGACGTTCGGAATCAAGGACGCGCCCCCGGCGCATTCCGAACCGAAGACGACGAGCATCTACGGGGACTGGGTCCTCGCGAACCCGGATTCGACCGCGTTCGCCGGGGCGAAGACCGTGGAGCTCGCGCTCCATCCGTCGTCGTTCACGATCACCGCGATGTACGCGGGCCGGCCGACGTTCACCGTCTCGGGCGGCGCGGCCGAGGGTGATGGGCTGTTAACGTTGACCCCGAGCTCCGTCTCCGATCCGACGGCGGTGGGTGGCGCCTTCGCCGCCGGCCGTCCGATCGTCGTCGTCGCCAGCGCTGCCGGCTCGTCGCTCGTCTTCGCGCCGCCCCCGCATGGGCAGGGAACGGCCGCGATCGTCCCGAGCTCCGTCTGGCACAAGAAGTCGATGGCCGAAGCGGCCGGCGTCGTCCCGGCGAAGACGCAGTAGCCGCGCGACCCGCGGCCCCGCCGTTAGGCGGGATTGCGGACGAGGCGGATGAGGGGCGCGCCGCTGGTCCGGGTCGCGACCCAGTGCTCGGCGTCGCGGGCGACGATCGCGACATCGTCGGGCACATCGACTGCGGTGGTCGCGACGATTCGCCCACCAGGGCGCACCGCGCCGAGGGCAGCCCCGAGATCGAGGGGCTGCTCGTCGATGGGGCCGGGCGCGTCGTAGGCGATCGCCCGCGCGGAGCTCGCGGCGACGGGAATCCGGTCGAGCGTCGTCACTCCCGACACGCCGTCGCCGATCGCGGCATCGGGATGGGGATTGACCGCGAGCACCATCACCGGAACCACCTCGCGCAGCGCCGCGCCCAGCCGCGCCCACGATCCAACGAGGATCACGTACCCCGAGCTGTCGGTGAGGTCGAGCATCGCGGCGAGCCTGATCGCCGCGTCCTCTCCCGATGAGCCATCGCCGTCATCCAGCGCGACGGGTACGCGCGCCCCACCACTGAAGTCGGCGATGCCATGCGCGATCGGGTAGCGCGCATGACAGACGGGGCAGCCGAGCAGCCCGCGCATGATGTGGCGCCCCTCGGTCTCGTCGGCGGCGGCGACCAGCCACGACTCCTCATGCACCGACAGGCAGCGCAATGTGTCGACGAGCTCGGAATGCATGGCGAAGCCTCCGTCTCAGGAACGGGAGAGGCGCAGCTCGTCGACGTTCACCGCGGGATCGCGGGTGAGCGCGAAGAGCACGGCATCGGCAACCGCGCTCGCTGGCAGCATCTGCGCCCGCGGGGTGAAGCCGGCCCGATCGTCGGGGCCGATCGGGTCCCAGAGCGGGGTGTCGACCGGTCCGGGGGAAACGAGGGTCGCGCGAATCCCGCTCCCGCGCAGCTCCTCGCGCATCACCTGGTGCATCGCACGCGCCCCGAACTTGCTCGCCGCGTAGGCGCCATTCTCCGGGAAGGTCATGCGGTCGGCGATCGAGCCGATCGTCACGATGTGCCCGCGACCGGCGGCGCGCATCCCCGGGATCAGGGCGCGCGCGAGGACGAAGGGCGCGACGAGGTTGACGTCGAGCGTCGCGCGCAGGCCAGCCGTCGTCTGCGACTCGACGGGCGCGAGGACGAAGAGTCCCGCGTTGCTGACGAGGATGTCGGGGGTGCCGATCTCCTCGCGCACTCGCGCCATTGCGGCCCCCGCCGCCTCCTCGTCGGCGACGTCGCAGGGAATGGCGAGCGCGCCGAGGGGCTCGGCCGCCGCGTGCAGTGCCTCGGCGCCGCGGGCGAGCATGGCGACACCCGCCCCGGCGGCGGCGAGCGCCCGCGCGACCGCGTGCCCGATCCCGCGCGATGCCCCGGTGACGACGGCGACGCGCCCGGCGAGGGCGCCCTCTTCCCCCCCGCCGTGCCTAACGCTCACCGGCTGGTAGCGCTGCCGTTGTGGGCGAGGCGCAGGAACTCCTCACGGGTCCGCCCGTCGGAGCGGAAGATCCCGCGCAGCGCCGAGGTGATCGTCTTCGAGTTCTGCTTCTCCACCCCACGCATCATCATGCAGAGGTGCGATGCCTCGACGACGACGCCGACCCCCTTCGGCTTGAGCACGTCCTCGATCGCGCGGGCGATCTCCTCGGTGAGGCGCTCCTGCACCTGCAGCCGGCGGGCGAACACCTCGACGATGCGCGGCAGCTTCGACAGGCCGACGATGTGCTTGTCCGGGATGTAGGCGACGTGGACCTTCCCGAAGAAGGGAAGCATGTGGTGCTCGCAGAGCGAGTAGAGGTCGATGTCGCGGACCATCACCATGTTCTCGCTCTCGGCGGCGAAGACCGCGCCACCGACGACGTGCTCGACGTCGAGCTCGTAGCCGCGGGTGAGCCAGCGCATCGCGCGGGCGACGCGGACCGGGGTGCGCCGCAGCCCTTCACGATCGATGTCCTCGCCGAGCATCCCGAGCTGCGACTTGACCATCGCGGCATACTCGGGATCGTATTCGGCGTCGGCGGAGCCGGTGCGATCGGCTTCGGTGAGGATCACGCGCTCGTCGACCGGGTCGGTCGCGTTCGGGCGCCGGCCGTTGGCGTCGGGACGGTGCCCGGTGGGGCGCTTAGCGCCCTTCGTATTCGACATAGTTGTTTTCCGTTTCCCAGAGCTTCAGCCGCGTCAGCTTCGCCGGGGCGATCGCCGGGGCGATCATCCGCCAGCAGGCGACGATGATGTTCTCCGTCGTCGGGATCACCCCGCGCATGAAGTCGACTTCGACGTTCAGGTTGCGGTGGTCCATCTTGTCCACGACCCGCTCGTTGACGATGCGCTTGAGGACGCCGAGGTCCATGACGTACCCCGTCTTCTCGCTGACCTCACCGGTCACCGAGACCTCGAGCACGTAGTTGTGCCCGTGCCAGTTCGGGTTGTTGCACTTCCCGAACAGCGCGTCGTTCTCGGCGTCGCTGAGCGACGGGTTGTGGACGCGGTGCGCCGCATTGAAGGTGAGGCGCCGCGTGACGGTCACAGTTGGCATTGGCGGGTCGGGCTACGACACTGCGACGAGAGACGAGAGATGCACTGCCGGTGAGGCAAACGGTTTCGGCCGGTGACTCGTTCCGGGTAGCCACAAGGTAGGTGAAAAAGCCGGGCCCCGCATCGCTGCGGGGCCCGAAGGGAGGAACGAAGAGGGTTTTTTGAAGCCCGGTCGAATGATGAGGTCCTCACCACACCTTCCGTCTTCCCCCGCACTGGGGGCATGGCGTCAGTATAGATTATCGAACCCACTCGGTGGACTTGTTGGCTCAAAAACTAAGTCTCTCCGCCCCTCGCACTGGTGCGACGCCCGAAGGCGCGCGCCTGTCGAAGGCAAGCTACGGACCAGAACAGAACAGGTCAATGCGACGTTCACTCGGCAGCTGGATGATCCCGATCGCGCTCGTGATTCTCGTCGCGTGGGCAGTGGCGACCTTCTACTTCTCGGCGCCCGGATGGTTCCACGGATTCCTCACTGGCGGAATCTTTTTGCTGCTCTGGGGGATCGTCGACCGCCCGGCGCGAGGCGAGCGGCCGCGATCGAAGTAGGGACGCGCCGACGCACGCCGCCGTCACGACGTCGTGGCGGCCATTAGCCATTAGCCATTAGCGTCGAGCGACTGCGGGAAGTACGGCGTGGCAGTCGCTAACGGCTAATGGCTAACAGCTAATGGCTGCGGTTCTCAGCTGTGCCGCCCACCGGGCTCGGAGATCTTCTCGACGGTGTGCTCCGACTTGCTGTCGCTCTTCGCCTTGAGGACGACGTCGGCCTGCGAGACGATGCCGACGAGCTGGTCGCGGTCGTCGACGATCGGGATGCGGCGCACCTGCTCGCGTCCCATCACCTTCATGACGTCGTCGATGTTGTCGCCGGCCTTCGCCGTGGTCGCGCCCTTCGACATGACCTCGCTGACCGTCACGCTCCCGATGTCCCGGCCCGTGGCGACGGCGCGGATCGTGATGTCGCGATCGGTGATGATGCCGACCACCTTCCGCGAGCTGTCCGATTCGACGACCGGCAGCGCGCCGATGTCCTCGGTCTTCATCAGCCGGGCTGCTTCCTGGATGCTCGTCCGCGGGGTCACGCACCGCGGATCCTTGGCCATGATGTCCTGCGCCTTCATCTATCGCCTCCGTGAATAGGTGCGGGGTGGTCGGGGGCAAGGACGGTGCCGGGGCCTTGGGTGGGCGGGCTCGACCGATTAGCGTGCAGCGACTGGTACGCGCCCGGCAGCGCGTCTGGCGGAGAGGGCGGACGCGCCGTTACATCCGTCGTCGCTCAACGCTCACGGCTAACGGCTAACGGCTGATGCAAAAGAAATCGTCAGAGACGGGCAGGACGCGCCACGACCGCTCGATCACCCCCGATGTCGGCAGCGCGGGGGCGAGCGACCTGCTCGAGCTGGCCCGGTCGCTCAACGTCCGCTTCCTCCGGCTGCAGTTCACCGACATCCTCGGCGTCAACAAGCACGTCGAGGTGCCGGCGTCGCAGTTCGAGAAGGCGCTCGCTGGGGACATGATGTTCGACGGGTCGTCGATCGAGGGGTTCGTCCGCGTCGAGGAGTCGGACATGCTGCTCGCTCCCGACCTCTCGACCTTCCGCGTCCTGCCGTGGGGCGACGAGCAGGCGCGCGTCGCGCGGGTCATCTGCGACATCACGATGCCCGACGGCACGCCATTCTCCGGCGACCCGCGCGGCTGCCTCAAGCGCCAGCTCGCCCGCGCCCTGGCGTTAGGCTATACAATGAACGCGGGGATGGAAGCGGAGTTCTTCCTCTTCAAGCCGGGCGCGAACGGGGAGGCGACGACCGAGACGCACGACGTCGGCGGCTACTTCGATCTCGCCCCGGTGGACCTCGGCGAGGATGCGCGCCGGCAGATGGTGGACACCCTCGAGCAGATGGGGTTCGAGGTCGAGGCCGCGCACCACGAGGTCGCGCATGGCCAGCACGAGATCGACTTCCGCTACGCCGACGCGCTG
>DASSZC010000217.1:0-6148 GCA_035702925.1 Gemmatimonadaceae bacterium
TCGTCGCGCGAAGACCGGACATCGACATCCCGGCGGTGACCGCGGCGGCGGCGTGCTCTCCCTCGGGTTCGAAGAAGAGCAGCCGGCGGCCGTTCACGTTGCGTTTTCCCTCGGCGAAGGCGGCAGCCCACCCTTCACCCATCTGTGTCGATGGCGTGATCGGGTAGGCGCCGGCGGCCTCGCTCGCTGCCGTCTCCATGGCGACGACGGCGCTGCTGCCGTCCAGGGCCTGGAGCACACCGGGATAGGGGGGAGCGTCAGGCACGGAGGCCTTCGGCTTCGACGTGGTCCAGAGCCTCATTGTATTTCACTCCCGGCGATCATCGGCACGCGCGCGAACTGCGCACCGGTGAGCCACACGATCGCGCCCGTCGGGCACCGCTCTGCCGCACGCGGCTCGGCGAACGCGATCTTGTCGTAGTTCAACACTGCCACTCCACTGCCGACGCTGATCAATCCGTCGGCGGCGTCCTGCACGCACTTGCCGCAGGCGGTGCAGGCGACCCGGCATTGCTCGAGCGCGTCGTCGCCGCCGATGAGGTTCCTGCATTGCACGAGCAGCCCGGCGTTCACCGGGCGCAGCTCGAACAGCGACTTCGGGCAGGCCTCGACGCAGTCCCCACACGCGGTGCACTTGTCGACATCGACCACCGGAAGCCCGGTCTCGCTCATGTGAATCGCGTCGAAGGTGCAGACGCGCTCGCAGTCGGCGAGGCCGAGGCATCCCCATGCGCACCCCTTGCCGCCGCCGGCGACGGCCGCGGCCGCGGCGCAGGTGGGAAGTCCGCGATACTCGGCCTGGTATCCGGCGACATCGGCCCCTCCCGCGCAGAGCAGCCGCGCGACGTTCTTCACCGCCTCCCCGGCATCGACGCCGAGGAATCCGGCGATCTGCTCGCGGGCAGCCTCACCGGAGACCGTGCACTGCGCCGGCGTGACCTTGCCGGCCACCGCCTGCTCGGCGAAGGCGCGGCAGCCGGGGAGTCCGCACGCCCCGCAGTTCGCGTTAGGCAGCATCTGCGCGACGACGTCGATGCGCGGATCTTCCCAGACCCAGAGCCGCTTGTTGGCGATGGCGATGAAGACGCCGAACACCAGCCCGACGCCACCGAGGATGAGCACCGCCTCGAGGATCATGCGGCTCCCCCCTGCATCCCCGACTGGCCGAGGAGCCAGGCGGCGATCTTGTCGGTCGCGTCGGCGGCGCCGACGGCGGGAGTCGCCGTCGAACCAGCGGCGGCCGGGACGTTGAACGGAGTCGTCGCGAGATCGGTGACGATGCGCAGGTCCTCCGCCATCTGCCACGCGCTCTGGCCGCCGACCGCCTTCTTCGGCGCGGCGGGAATGTTCTTGACGGTCATCCGCTGCCACGGCTCCTTCCCCGCGGCGGGGTCGTGCATGAACACCGCGGCGCCGTCAGGCACGAGCGCGGCGATCACCGGCCCGTTGAAAGCGGCGACTCGATCGAGGCCGCTTCCATCCACCGTCTGCACCACGAACGTTCCCGGGGTGATGCAGCGAGCGAGGGGCGCCGGGGGCGATGCCCCGCGGACGACGACGATGATCTTTTCGCGGCCGTCGGCGAAATCCATCAGCGCTCCGACCTGGAGATCCGCGCCATCGACCAGCACCGCGAGCGGTGGCGCGAACCGGCGCTCGGTCTTGTTCCACGAGCGGAACTCGTGCGGATGCAGGAGTCGCTCGTGCTCCGGGGTGTAGCGCCCGCCGCGTACCACCTCGGCGAGCACCACCGCGCCAAAGGCGCGCCCCGCCTCGACCAGCGCGAGCTCGAGCTCCGTGCCGAGCCGATGCCCCGGGGGAACGTCGACGACGAACAGCGCGTCGCCGCGTCCGCGCACGTCGCGAAGGATCGCGAGCGCGCGCTCGAGCGCGGCCAGCGCCTCGGGCGAGGCGACGGCGACGGGGGGGAAGAGCGTGGCGAAAGCGGCGGGATCGATGCGCCCCGCCGCGAACGATCCGAGCGAGCTGGCGGCGCGCCCCGCGCGCTCCGGGGCGGTCGCATGCTGCGCGGCGAGGAAGCCCTCGCCCTGCGCGATCGCGCCCTCGACGATCGACCGGAACTCGGCGATCGGCTGCGCCAGCGCGGCGAGGGCGTGCGCCAGGCGGGGATCAGACTGCATAACGGTCGAGCTCCGCGTCGATCAGTGCCAGCCGCTCGCTCGCGGTGCGCGGCGGGATGCGCCGCGTCTCCTCGTACCGGGGCCGCGAGGGATCGAGGAAGAAGACACCGAGGTTGGTGTGGTCGGCATCGTCGGCGAGCCGGCGCGCCGCGTCGATGTCATGGGGGTCGTGCCGCAGCTGCGACTTGTAGAGCTTCTCCAGCTCGGGGACGACGACACCGTCATCGTGGACGAGCATCGCGATGCGCGCCGGGTCGGACACCGCCTGCTGGTAGACCGCGCCGGCGTAGATCGGGCAGCGCTGGAGGATGCGCACGAAGCTCAGCCCCCGGTGCCGGTATGCCGCGCGCAGGGTGGCGAACAGGTGCGCCGGCGCCCACTCCGCGGTCTGCGCGACGAACGACGCGTTCGTCACGCCTAACGCTACCTGGAGCGGGTTGAGCGGCGGCAGCCAGCTGCCTCGCGGCTGGGTGTTGGTGGAAAAGCCCTGCGGCGTGGTCGGTGACGTCTGGTTCTTCGTCAGGCCGTAGATGCCGTTGTCGAGCAGCATCACCACGATGTCGAGGTTGTACCGCAGGGCATGTAGCCAGTGGCCGGCGCCGATCGACGTGCAATCGCCGTCCCCCATCACCACGAAGACCGTGAGGTCCGGGCGATGCAGGCGAATGCCAGTCGCGACAGGAAGCGCGCGGCCGTGAATTCCGTGGAAGCCGTAAGTCTTGAGATAGTGCGGGAACCGGCTCGAACAGCCGATCCCGGAGACGAACACGGTCTGCTCGGGCACGAGCTGCTCGCTGGCGAGGAGCTTCTGCACCGCGGCGAGGATCGAGTGATCGCCGCAGCCGGGGCACCAGCGGGCGCGTGCGCCTTCATAGTCGCACAGCCCGTATTCGTGATCCTCCTGATCCTGGAGGACGGGGAGTCCGCAGGCGATCGTCACTGTGTACCTCCACGCGGCATGCGTCCGCGGATGGCTCCGAGTATGGCGCCCGGGCGGAGCGGCTCCCCCGGCACGCGCGTCCAGCAGTCCACGTCGACGAGCGTCGACGCGCGCAGCAGCATCGCGAGCTGCCCGCGCCGCCGGTTCTCCTCGGTGATGTGCGGGTCGCCGATCTCGTCGCTGTAGTTGATCTCGACGGTCATCACCTTCCGGAACCGGGCGAAGATCTTTTTCAGCCCGGGCTCGAGCGGCGAGAGGAAGCGCAGGTGAATCGCCGACACTGCGTGCCCTTCGGCGCGCGCGCGATCCACCGCTTCCTCGATCGCGCCCTTGGTGCTTCCCCAGCCGACGACCAGCAGGTCGCCGTGCTCGTCGCCGTAAGGCACCGGCGGCAGCAGCAGCTCCTGCAGCACGGCGAGCTTGCGGCTCCGCATCGCCGACGACTTCTGGTGGATCCCCGAGCTGTAGGCGACCTTGCTCCCCTCGTCGTGCGAAAGGCCGGTCAGGGTGAACATCCCTCCGGGTTTTCCGGGGATGATGCGCCGCGACAGCCCTGTATCGGGGTTCCACGCGTAAGGCTTCTCGCCGTCGTGCACTGGCGCGAGATCGAGGGGCTCGGCCTGCCAGCGAGCGTCAGGCTTCGGCCGCGCGAACGGCGTCACCCCGGTCGCGAGGTTCGCGTCGGAGAGCACCATGACCACGGTGCGGAACGCCTCGGCGAGCCGACGAGCGGTGACCATCACATGGAAGCATTCCTCGATCGTCGCCGGCGCGATCACGATGTGCGGCGCGTCGCCGGGCGATGCGAAGAGCGCGGCGAGCAGGTCCGACTGCTCGACCTTGGTCGGGAGTCCGGTGCTCGGTCCCCCGCGCTGCACGTCGACGAGCACGAGCGGCGTCTCGGTCATCACCGCGAGGCCGAGGAACTCGGTCTTCAGCGCGAGCCCCGGTCCGGAGGTGATGGTGAAGGCGACCTTCCCCGCGTACGATGCACCGATCGCAACACCGGCGGCGGCGATCTCGTCCTCCGCCTGGTGAACGATGCCCCCGAACTTCTCGAACACCTCGCTCAGGTAGTGCGACACCGACGTCGCCGGAGTGATCGGGTACATCGCGCACACCTCCATCCCCGACGCGATCGCGCCCAATCCGATCGCCTCGTTGCCGTTCATGACGACGAGCTCGCGATCGGTCACCTGCACCGGGACGTCGATACGGAAGTCGATGTGCTCATCGGCCCACGTCCATCCGAGCTGCATGAGCTTCACGTTCCGGTCGTACACCGCCTCGCTCTTCTTGCGGAAGGTGTGGGCGATCTGCTCCTTGATCCGTTCGACGTCGCGCGCATAGATGCAGCCGAGCATCCCGAGCACGAACATGTTCTTCCCCTTCTTCGGGTCGTCGACGAGCGTCAGGCAGAGCTCCTCCATCGGCGCCGTTATGATCCGGTAGTTCCTGCCCGACAGCTCGGCCATCCCGGCCGTCCATGCGGCGCGGATGTCGGGATCGTCGTGCGTCGCCCACTTGTCCTCGATGACGAGGACGGCGTCGTCGGCGAGGGCGCCGACGCGGTGCCTGGCGAGCAGCACCTGTTCGTTGAAGGCGACGACGAGATTGGTCGCGTCGCCCCAGTTGGTGATCGGTCCGTCGCCGAGGCGGATGCGGAAACCGCTGGCGCCCTCGGGGACTCGCGCGGGGGGCTGGATCTCTGCCGGGATGATCTCGACCGTCCAGACGCCGTTGCCCATCTTCGCCGAGACCGCGCCGAACACCTGGCCGCACTTCTGCGCGCCCTCGCCGGCGTCGGAGACTATCTCGACGGTATGCTCGTGGAGCCGTTGAACCGCCGGCTCGATGCGCGGGCTGGAGGGAACGAGTACTGCTTCTGCTGAAGTCGTGAAGGACATGGTCGCGCACACCTCGCGTGTTGTCGCGACGGCGCGTGGTCAGCTCCCGGAAGGTGGGGCACGGACGGCCGCGCCGACGGTGATGCACAGCATCGGGGCGGGGTATGACGTGACTGACCGGTATGACAAAGCCGTTCGATGAACGAACCCGGCGCGACGCAACCCAACCTCGACACCGACAATTCCGCTCGGCGCGCGTCGAAAGTCTGTAAGGCGACTCTCGATAGTTTTTGGGGTATTACCGGACAGCGACGTACGGTTTAGCGGCTGTCAGTCGTCGTCGTCGTGCTCGGGTCCATCGCGGAGCCACTTGATGGCCGAGGCGGTATCGCGAAAGATCCTGAAGTGCTCAGGATCGCGGTCGCTCAGCAGTGCGTACATGCGCGCCATCCCATAGGCGCCCTCGGTGCCGACGACGATCGCGCGCCGCGCGTCGCGCGAGAATGGTGAGTTCGCCGCCAGCTTGCGCAGGCCATCACCGGTCAGCGAGAGCTGCTCGACCGCGGTGAAGTCGAAGAGCTGGCAGTAGGTCGGCTCGAAGCGCGGATCCTCGCGAAGCCGCTGCTGGTTCTCGAGCAGGTCGCTGTCGATGAGCAGCCCCCAGGCTCGGCTGCGGATGAGCCGTTCGTCGTGGTCGATGAGGAAGGTGGCAGGCATTTCAAACCCTACCGCCGGGCGATTGATCGGGCAAGAGCGGTTCGGCCGCTCCGGCCCCGGTCAATCCGGGGTGGCGCCGTTAGGCGCAGGCGCGGTCGGCGCCCGGGGCGCGCGCGGTGGTTGCGGCGCTTCCGGCACGTGCGGCGGCTGGGGGACGACGACGGCACCGGTACCGCCTCCGGGGATCCCCGCCGCCGGATCAGCGGCACCGTCGCGAAGCCGGTCCCGCAGGGAGACCGCGAGGCTCACCGTCAGGATCGCGAAGGCGATGACGAGGAGGACCCTCGTCACGCGCAGGGCGAAACCCGACGACCGGTGCGGGGCGTGGATGGTCGCGCTGGCGACCAGCGGCCAGAGCTCCGGGGGCGCGGTGATTCCCGCGGACGCGGTACGCGAGTACGCGAGCAGTGCACGAGTCTCGGCGACCTGCGAACGGCAATCGACGCAGTGACCCACGTGCGCGAGCACCACCGGACGCTCGCGAAGATCGAGCGTCCCGTCAG
>DASSZC010000339.1:0-2389 GCA_035702925.1 Gemmatimonadaceae bacterium
GCTCGCCTCGACGAAGGCGGCATACCACGCCGGTGAGGAAATCGCGCGCGAGGCGCACGAGGACCGCGCTGCCCGCTCGGCCGCTCGCGCGGCGCGCGCCGCCCGTCGCGCGCGGAGCACGAGCGCGTCGGCGCTGGCGCCGGACGAGGATCTCGACGAGATCTGAGGGGCTGGTGAGGATGGCGTGCCCGTGCGCACGGGGGTAAGATCGCCCCCGCATGGCCAGCCGCCCCCTCCACACCAGGTTCTACTGGACCGCCCGCGACTACGCGAAGCGCGTCTGGGACAATAGCGGGGAAGACAACATCTTCTTCCTCGCCGGGGGGATCGCGTTCAACCTGCTGTTGGCCGCGGTCCCTTTTCTGTTGCTGCTCGTCGTCGGGATGGCGACGATCCTCCACCAGTCGGCGACCGCGTCGTCCGCCGAGATCAACGCCCTCCTCGACAAGGTGATGCCCCCGCACCCGGAGGCGGCGAACTCGCCGATCCAGGGGGTGCTCGACGACATCATCCAGGCGCGCGGGGCGATCAAGCTCTATAGCGCGATCGGCTTCATCTGGTTCTCGACGCGGCTCTTCGGCTCGCTGCGCAGCGTCCTCGCCGAGGTGTTCGACATCGAGCAGGACCGCGGCATCATCGACGGGAAGCTGTTCGACATCAAGATCACGATCATCGCGACGCTGCTCCTCGTCGGGTACACCGCGCTCAACGCCTACCTCGCCGTCGCGACGACGCGCGGCTTCCAGGTGCTCACCACCTACGGCGTCCGCACCGAGGTGATGGGCGGTCTCGAGTACGCGCTCGGCCGCCTGCTCGCGTTCGTGTTCATCACGACGATGTTCTTCTCGCTGTACAAGTTCCTGCCGAACCGCCGGATCCGCTGGAAGACGGCGCTCGTCGCGGCGCTGTTCACGAGCGCGATGTTCGAGATCGCACGCAACGTGTTCAGCGCGTACGTGCGTTCGTTCAACCCCGGCTCGCTGTACACCGGCGCCCTGACCGCGATCGTCGTGATCGTGATCTGGGTCTACTACGCGTCGCTGATCTTCATCCTCGGCGGCGAAGTCGGCCAGGTCTTCGAGCTGCGGCGGGTCCGGCGCGCGCAACGCGAAGTGTTCACGGAGTAGCGTTTCGCGTTAGGCGGGTCCTGACTGCGGAACCTCGCACCGCGGCGCGGAGCGAGCGGGCATCGGGGTTGGCTCCCCGGGCTTCGCCCGATGGTCGCTGCACCCCGACGCCCGCCCGCTCCTCTCGGGGATGCAACGGCGGCGGATGCCTAACGTTCCGTTCGGGCGAGGGCCCGGCGCCGCACTCGTGCGGGGGGGGGCGCGAGCGGGACGGGGAAACAGCTGGTTATTCGCGGAAGCGAGGGAGTGCGGCCGAGCCGGGGTGCAGCGACCATCCGACGAAGTCGGGGGAGCAAACCCCGGCTCGGTTGCACGACCGGGCTCGGCGCGACTTACCGGACCAAACGGTCGCGGTCGTCTGGCCCGAAGGTTGCGACGCGGATAGCGAACGCCTGACCCCTGGGAGGGATCAACAATGCAGAGAATCGCAATCGCGGTTACGCTCGTAGCGCTCACGTCGCTCGCCGCGTGCAAGAAGACCGGAGAGGGTGAGTACGAAGTGCAGAAGCCGGTGATCGGCACGCAGACGGACACCGTCCACACGCCGTCGGTCGAAGTCGGGACGGACACGCACACCGTCGCCGTGCCGAAGGTCGATGTGAAGAAGGACACCGCCAAGATCGTGACGCCGAAAGTCACGGTGAAGAAGCCGTAAGCTGGACGCTCCACGCGGTACTCGATAAACGGTTCACCGCGATTGCGAGGGCAGGCGTGACATCACGCCTGCCCTCGTTTTCGTTTTACATTCCGGGTTCGCTCGACAGTCCACTGACTGCTCAATGCCTCCCGCTTGCAGCCATTCTCCGGCATGACCTCCCAGGTGATCGATCTCCGCAGCGACACCGTCACGCGGCCGACTCCGGCGATGCGCCGGGCCATGGCGGAGGCCGAAGTCGGGGACGACGTCCTCGACGGCGACCCGACGGTGCGGGCGCTCGAGGAGCGCGTCGCGGCGCTGCTCGGCAAGGAGCGGGCGCTCTTCTTCCCGAGCGGGACGATGGCCAACCAGACGGGGGTCTGGCTGCTGTCGCGACGGGGGACCGAGGTGCTGCTCGACGCCGAGGCGCACCTCATTCACTGGGAGATCGCCGGGCTCGCTGCGCTCTGTGGGGTGCAGCCCCGCCCCGTGCGCGGCGCCGGACCGGTGTTCGATGCCGACGCGCTGCGCGCGCACATCCGGCCCTCCTCGCCTAACGCTCCGTACGCGAGCCTCGGCGCGGGCGAGAACACGCACAACGGCGCGGGGGGGAAAGTGACCTCGC
>DASSZC010000445.1:0-2431 GCA_035702925.1 Gemmatimonadaceae bacterium
GAGCTGCGCGGGCTCAGTCGCTCCGACATCGACCTCGTGTCACAGCAGGTGAAGGTGCGCGGGAAGGGGCGCAAGGAGCGCATCATCCCCGTCGGCGACGCGGCATCGCTCGCCCTGCGCAACTACGAGTCGAAGCGCGACGAGCTCATTCGCGCGATCGGCCCGAAGGCGGATCGCAACGCGTTCTTTCTCTCGCGCAACGGCAAGCGGCTCGGCGTGCGGGCGATCCAGCTCGCCGTGCAGAAGTACCTCGACGCGGTCGACGAGAACGCGGGGTTGAGCACGCACTCGCTGCGCCACAGCTTCGCGACACACCTCCTCGACGCCGGCGCCGACCTGCGCGCGGTGCAGGAGCTGCTCGGCCACGCGTCGATCGCCACGACGCAGATCTACACGCACACCAGTGTCGAGCGGTTGAAAGCGGTCTATCGCTCGGCGCATCCGCGGGCATGATCGTCGCATAAACGAGGGTAGAGTCCGACCGGAGGGTACTCGAGAGCATGCGCCTGGAACTGTTGCCCATCATCTTCGGGGCGCTCGTCGCCCTCGCCGGGGTCGGGCTCATCGCTGACGCCTGGCTCCCCGATCGCGACGTGCTCCTCCCCCGCGAGCGCCGCCGGCGGATGCGCGCCGAGCGGAACCGCCGCGGCGAAGCGGTGGTCGGGCTGGCGGTGATCCTCATCGGCGCGGCGCTCATCGGCCGGGACGCCTGGACGCTCACCCCCTGGCTCGCCGGGGGGGCCTGCCTGCTCATCGTGATCGGCGCGCTGATGAACCGCCGCTACATCCGCGAGCAGCTCGATTTCCGCGGTACGGCACGCCGCGATCCGACCACCCAGGTCAAGCCGGGGATGCCCGAGCAGACGCCCCCTTCCGGGCGGAATCGCATCCGCTGACGCGCGCGCTAGCTTTCGGTACATGAGCGATTCCAGCAGCGGGGTACTCCCCCGCGTCCGCGCGACGACGATCCTCGCCGTCAGGCGCGATCATCAGGTCGCCCTCGGCGGCGATGGCCAGGTCACCGTCGGTGAGACGGTCATGAAGTCGAACGCAACCAAGGTCCGCACGATGCACGGCGGGCGGATCGTCGCCGGCTTCGCCGGTGCCGCCGCCGATGCGATGACACTGTTCGAGAAGTTCGAGGAGAAGCTCGAGCGCTTCCCGGGCAACCTCCCGCGCGCCGCGGTCGAGCTGGCGAAGGACTGGCGCAGCGACCGCGTCCTGCGTCGCCTCGAGGCGCTGCTCGCCGTCGTCGATCGCGAGCACGGGCTGATCATCTCCGGTACGGGCGACATCATCGAGCCTGACGACGGCATCCTCGCCATCGGCAGCGGCGGATCGTACGCGCTCGCCGCCGCGCGCGCTCTCGCCGAGAACACCGACATGCCTCCGGTGGAGATCGTCAAGCGCGCGCTCCACATCGCCGGGGAGATCTGCGTGTACACCAACACGAACATCACCGTCCTCGAGCCGATCGGCTGATCGTTGCGATGGTGTTTGGCGACGTGACCGGGGTCCCGGCCACATCGTCTTTCCCGTATGGCATCTCCAGCGCCGACCCGGCCGGCTACCGGTGACTTTACCCCCCTGACGGCCGGGGCGAGCGCGAGGAAAACCGCGACGGAAACGAGGCCCCGCGCGCGACGCGGCTCGTTGATCGTGGCGACGCTCACCATCCTCGGCGTCACCCTCGCGCTGCTGCTCCCCGCGCTCTTCAACGGTTATCCGATCCTCTTCTCGGATACCGCCGACTACCTGCTCCGCTCGCGCTCCCTCGTGGCGTCGCCGATCCGCGCCCCCGGCTACGCACTCTGGATCCGCCTGACGAGTGGCGGCGCGACGCTCTGGCTGCCGATCGTCGCGCAGTCGCTCTTCCTCGCGACGCTGGTCGTCCGCACACTGCGGGTGTTCGGCCGGCCAACCGCGCGGCAAACGTCAGGCATCGCGTTCGCGCTGACGATCGGTACCTCCGCGGCGTGGGTGTCGAGCAAGGCGATGCCCGACCTCTTCATCGCGATGGTGATCCTCGGCCTTTATCTCGCCGTCGCCCACTGGGAGAGGCTCGCTGTCGCCGATCGCGCGCTCGTCGTCGCGTCTGTGCTCGCCGGCGGGACGATGCACCTCACCAACCTCCTCGTCGGCGGCGCGGTGCTCGTCACGCTGCTCGTCCTGCAGCGGACCGATCGCGCCACGCCTCGCGCGCGGCGCGCCTGGCTCCGTGCCGCTGCTCTCCTCGTCGCCTCGGCCGCGCTCACCCGCGGCATGGACTACATCCGGCGCGACAGCGGGAAGACAGGAGGAAATGGGAGCATGTTCGTGCTCTCGCACCTCGTCGAGACCGGGCTCGCGCAGCGCCTCCTGCAGGACCGCTGCGGCGTCGAGCACTTCGCCCTCTGCCCCGTGCGCGACACTCTCACGCGGTCGGTGGACC
>DASSZC010000521.1:0-7977 GCA_035702925.1 Gemmatimonadaceae bacterium
CGCGCAGCGCTGGGGAGAGTCGACCCGGAAGGGCGACCGGCTGTACTTGCTCGTCAGCGAGTGGCCGCGCGACCGCCGGCTCCACGTCGCCGGGCTCGCCGCCGATCCGGCGCGTGCCTGGCTGCTCAACGAGCCTAACGCGCCCGACCTGGTCGTGCGGCGCACCGGCCCGCGCGACGTCGAGATCGAGGTGCCGCGCGCGCCGACCGATCCGTGGGTGACGGTGATCGCGCTCGAGGGCGCGGGAGCGACACCCGCCGACTCGGCGCTCTTCGTCGACGCGCGCGGTGCGCCGACGCGGCTGCATGTCTTCGACGGCCGGCTCGCCGGCAGCGGGGTGCGCTACGGCGACGGAAAGCGCAATCGCGACGTCGCGATGGGATGGAGCGACTCGACGAGCAGCGTGCAGTGGCCGGTGCGGACGACGTCACGCAGCCGATATCGCCTGGCGCTGGAGTACGCGACAACGACGGGGACAACCGGAGGCTCCTTCGCGATCACGGCGGGCGGCCGGCGGCTCGCCGGCGCGATCGCACCGACCGGGAGCGACACGATCTTCGTCACTCGCGACGCTGGGGAGCTGGTGCTCGAGGGCGGCGAGCAGGCGATCACCGTGCGCGCGACGGCGCCCGCGGGCGCGGAGCCGTTCCGGCTGCGGCGGCTCGTGCTCGTGCCGGCGACGCGCGGACCTTCGAGCGCGCCACTCGCGCCAGCGCGCACGGACACGACGCGGATCGACCTCGCGCGCGTCGAGCGGGCGCGGGTGCTCGACGCGGCGAATCGCTATCTGCGCGAGCGCCCCGTGACCGTCACCGCGGCGCACGCCGCGCGGAGCGCCGGGGGAGCGCACGACTTCTACTCGGAGGGCGACTACTGGTGGCCCGATCCGGCGAGCGCGGACAGCCCGTGCGTGCGCCGCGACGGCGAGACGAACCCCGCGAACTTCGTCGCGCACCGCGACGCGATGCGGAGGCTCAGCCAGATCGTCCCCGCGCTCGTCGCGGCGTACGAGCTCACCGGGGAGGAGCGCTACGCGCGCGCGGCATCGTCGCATCTGCGCGCGTGGTTCGTGAGCGAGAGCACGCGGATGAACCCCCACCTGCTCTACGGGCAGGCGATCAAGGGACGCTTCACCGGGCGCGGGACGGGGATCATCGACACGATTCATCTCGTCGAGGTCGCGCGCGCGGTGACGGTGCTCGAGGCGATGGGGGCGATCGACAGCGCGACGCTCCCCGGGACGCGGGACTGGTTCCGCGCCTACCTGGAATGGATGACGACCCACCAGTACGGCATCGACGAGCGGAACGCAGGCAACAACCACAGCGCGGCGTGGGCGCTCCAGGTGGCCGAGTTCGCGCGGCTGGCCGGCGACAGTGCGCGGCGTGACGAGATGCGGCGCTTCTTCCGCGAGACGCTGGTGCCATCGCAGATGGACTCGGCGGGAGGCTTTCCGCGCGAGCTCGCGCGGACGAAGCCGTACGGCTACTCGCTCTTCCAGCTCGACGTGATGGCGATGCTCGCCGAGTCGCTGAGCGGACCGGGGGACGACCTCTGGACGTTCACGACGCCCGACGGGCGCGGGATGCGGCGCGCACTCGCCTTCATGTTCCCGTACATCGAGGACCGGCACCGCTGGCCGAAGGCGCCGGACGTGATGTACGACGACCAGTGGCCGATCCGCCATCCCGCGCTCTACTTCGGCGGCCGCGCGTTAGGCGAGCCGCGCTACCTGGCGCTCTGGCGGCGACTCCCCGCCGACCCGACGGTGGACGAGGTGATCCGCAACTACCCGGTACGCCAGCCCCTGCTCTGGCTCCCGCCGTCGCGCCGTGCGGGCACGACGCGCGCGACAGCGCGCGCGCGCATGACACCCGGCCTCGCGTCGACGCCGCCGATGGGATGGAACAGCTGGAACAGGTTCCACTGCGACATCGACGAGCGGCTGATCCGCGAGACCGCGGACGCGATGGTCGCGTCGGGGATGCGCGACGCGGGCTACGTCTACCTCAACATCGACGACTGCTGGGAGGCGCCGGCGCGCGACGCGAGCGGCGACCTCGCGGTGGACTTGGCGCGCTTCCCGAGCGGGATGAAGGCGCTCGCCGACTACGTGCATGCGAAGGGGCTCAGGCTCGGCATCTATTCCTCGGCGGGGACCCTCACCTGCCAGAAGCGGCCGGCGAGCCTCGACCACGAGGCGGCCGACGCGCGCACCTTCGCGGCGTGGGGGATCGACTACCTCAAATACGACAACTGCAACAACGAGAACCGTCCCGCTGTGCAGCGCTACACCGCGATGGGAGACGCGATCAGGGCGACGGGGCGGCCGATGGTCTACTCGCTCTGCGAGTGGGGACAGAACAGGCCGTGGGAGTGGGGACGCGCCGCGGGGGCGCAGCTCTGGCGGACGACGGGGGACATCAGCGACCGCTGGCCCTCAGTGATGCGGCTACTCGATCGGCAGGTCGGGCTGGAGCGGTACTCGGGGCCGAACGCGTGGAACGATCCCGACATGCTCGAGGTGGGGAACGGGCGGATGACGGATGACGAGTACGTCGCTCACTTCAGTCTGTGGGCGCTGCTGAACGCGCCGCTGATCGCCGGCAACGACCTGCGGACGATGAGCGACAGCACGAAGCGGATCCTGATGAATCGCGAGGTGATCGCGGTGGACCAGGACTGGGGCGGCACGCAGGGATACAAGCTGCGCGACGACGGGGAGCAGGAAGTGTGGGTGAAGCCGATGTCGGACGGGGCCCGGGCGGTGGTGCTCCTGAACCGTGACGCCGCCGCGGTGTCGATCGCGGTGACGATGGCGGAGCTGGGGCTGCGCGGGGGGCGGCATGTGGCGCGCGACCTGTGGGCGGGGCGGGAGGCGGCGGTGCGGGGGGCGCTGCGGGCGACGATACCCGGGCACGGGGCCGCGATGTATCTGGTGCGCCGGTGATCGGAGTGGCATCGTTGGGGGGGACGCCGGCACCTTCGCTTGACAGGGTTAAACGTTAAAGCTATCGTGGCCGCCCACGACTCCCCGCGCCCGCTCCCTCTGCCCGGAATGCCCGCCCTCACTCTCAAGGACGTCGCGCAACGCTGCGGTGTGTCGACTGCGACCGTCTCCGCCGTCGTCAACGGCGCGACCTGGGTCTCGGACGTCACCCGCGGCCGCGTCCAGCGCGCCGTCGACGAGATGGGCTACCGCCCGAACCAGTTCGCGCGCGGCCTCAAGACCCAGCGCGGCTACGCCGTCGGCGTCATCGTCTCCGACCTCACCAATCCGTTCTTCACCGAGGTCGTGCGCAGCCTCGGCCACGCGCTCGGCGACGATGGATGGGCGCTCTTCCTCTGCGACTCCGACCACCGCTTCGATCTCGGCGACGGCAACGTCCGCCGGCTCATCGACGGCCACGTCGTCGGCCTCGTGCTCATCGGCGACAGCGTCCGCGAGGAGACCGTGCAGCGATACGTCGCGCGCAAGGGCCACGTCCCCATCGTCGCCATCGAGCGCGACTACGACATCGACGGGGTGAATCGCCTGCTCGTGGACTCGGAGCACGGCGCGCACACCGCGACGCAGCATCTCATCGCGCAGGGCTACCGCCGCATCGCGATGATCGGCGGCCCGCGGCAGGGCGCGGGGAGCGCGACCTACGGCCGCGAGCAGCGCTACCTCGGCTACCGCCGCGCGCTCGCCGACGCCGGGCTCAAGACGGACCCGAAGCTCCTCGCCGAGGGCAATTTCCGCTATGCCGGGGGACAGGAGGCGATGCGGCGCCTGCTCGCCGGCCGCCAGCGGCCCGAGGCGGTGTTCGCCGCGAACGACATGATGGCTTTCGGCGCGGTGAGCGTCATCCACGAGGCGGGACTCCGCGTCCCCGACGACATCGCCGTCGTCGGCTTCGACGACGTGCCGAGCGCGGCACTCACCTCACCGGGCCTGACCACGATCGCGATGCCGAAGACGGATCTCGGCGCGGCGGCCGCCGCATTGATCGGGCGCCACATCGCCGCGCCAAGCCGCGCCGAGGTCGTGCGCCGGACCTTCGGCGCGGAGCTGGTCGTCAGGGAATCCTCACTCCGACCGATCGGCCGATGACGATCGGACACGAGACCATCGCATGCAGCTGACCTTCCGGTGGTTCGGGCCCGACGACCGCATCCCGCTCGCGCACATCCGCCAGATCCCGGGGGTCACGGGGATCGTCAGCGCGCTCTACGACGTGCCGGTGGGCGAGAGCTGGAGCGTCGACGGCATCGCGCGGCTGAGGGAACAGGTCGAGCGCGCCGGGCTCGAGCTCGCGGTGATCGAGAGCATTCCCGTGCACGAGGACATCAAGCTCGGACGTCCGAGCCGCGAGCGCCTCGTCGACGCCTACTGCGACAGCGTGCGGAACATGGGCCGGGTCGGGGTGCCGGTGCTCTGCTACAACTTCATGCCGGTGTTCGACTGGACGCGCACCGATCTCGCGATGCGGATGCCGGACGGATCGACCGCGCTCGCTTACGATCACGCCGCGCTCGCGGCGATCGATCTCTCGCGCGGCACCGGCGACCTGCCAGGATGGGCAACGGCGTACGACGCGCGCGAGCTCGCCGCGCTCCTCGCCGCGTATCGCGCGCTGGACGCGGAGCAGCTCTGGGAGAATCTCGCGTACTTCCTCGAGCGCGTGGTGCCGGTCGCCGAGGAAGCGGGGGTGCGGATGGCGATCCATCCCGACGATCCGCCCTGGCCGATCTTCGGGCTGCCGCGGATCATCACCGACGGCGCGGCGCTGGAGCGGCTGGTCGAGATCGTGGACAGCCCGGCGAACGGTGTCACCTTCTGCACCGGATCGCTCGGCGCGTCGCCGTCGAACGACCTCCCGGCGATGATCCGTCGCATCGGGGGGAAGGGGCGGATCAACTTCGCGCACTGCCGCAACGTGGCGATCACCGGCGACAGGCGCTTTCACGAATCGCCGCATCCCTCGTCGAAGGGCGACGTCGACATGTTCGAGGTGCTGCGCGCGCTGCGCGACGTCGGCTTCACGGGGCCGATGCGCCCCGATCATGGACGGATGATCTGGGGGGAGACGGGCCGGCCGGGTTACGGGCTGTACGATCGCGCGTTAGGCGGGATGTACCTCTACGGCCTCTGGGAGGCGCTGACGCGCGAGTCGGCGGTGGCGGTCGGGGCGCAGAGCGCCGCGGGAGTGGCGCGATGACCGGCGAGCGCCGCTTCGGCTACCGGTGGACCGTCTGCGCGCTGCTCTTCGCCGCGACGACGGTGAACTACATCGACCGTCAGGTTCTGGGGATCCTCGCGCCGACGCTGCAGCGCGACCTGCACTGGAGCGAGACGCAGTACGGCGACATCGTCTCGTGGTTCAGCCTCGCCTACGCCGTCGGCTTCCTCGTTGCCGGGCGGATGCTCGACCGGTTCGGGGTGCGGCGCGGCTTCGCGACAGCGATCGTCGCCTGGAGCCTCGCGGCGATCGGACACGCCTTCGCGCGAACGGCGACGGGATTCTCCGTCGCGCGGGCGATGCTCGGCCTCGGCGAGTCCGCGAACTTTCCCGCGTCGATCAAGGCGATCGCGGAGTGGTTTCCGAAGCGCGAGCGCGCGCTGGCGACCGGGATCTTCAACGCCGGCACGAACGTCGGCGCGATCGTGACACCGCTCGTCGTGCCGTTCATCGCGCTGCACTGGGGATGGCGGGCCGCGTTCGTGGCGACCGGGCTGCTTGGCTTCCTCTGGCTGATCGTGTGGCTCGTGATGTATCACGATCCCGAGGTGCATCCCGCGGTGACGCCGGCGGAGCTCGCGCTGATCCACAGCGATCCGGCCGATCCACCGGAACGGATGTCGTGGCTGAGCCTTCTCGGCTACCGCCAGCTCTGGGCGGTCGCCGTGGGAAAGTTCATGGCCGATCCCGTGTGGTGGTTCTATCTGTACTGGCTGCCGAAGTTCCTCGACGCGCGCTACGGCATCAAGCTCGGCCAGGTCGCGCTGCCGCTCATCGCGATCTACCTGCTCGCCGACGTCGGCTCGGTCGGCGGCGGATGGCTGTCGAGTGCATTTCTCAAGCGCGGCTGGAGCCTGAACCGCGCGCGGAAGACCGCGATGCTGGCGATGGCGATCGCGATCGTGCCGACGATGTTCGCGCCGCGGGCCGGCAGCGTCTGGATCGCGGTCGCGGTGGTGAGCATCGCCGCGGCGGCGCACCAGGGATGGTCGGCGAACGTGTACACGCTGGCGAGCGACATGTTTCCACGGCGCGCCGTCGCGTCGGTGATCGGGATCGGCGGCTTCGCGGGCGCGATGGGCGGGGTGCTGTTCCAGCGCGTCACGGGCCGCGTGCTGCAGGCGAACGGGAACGACTACCGCCCGATCTTCGTGGTCTGCGCGCTGGCCTACGTCACCGCGTGGCTGATCATCCATCTCCTCGCGCCGCGGCTGGCGCCCGCCCGCATCGCGCCTAACGCTCCCTCGCAGTGACCCTCACGCCACGGCGCGCCGCGATCGCGGCGCGCCGTGCCGCTTTCACTCTCTTCGACCCACCCCGTCCTATGCCGACCTCACGATTCACCGACTGCACCCGCTCGCTGCTCCTCGCCGCCGCGGCGGCGACGCTCGCCGCCTGCGCGACGACGACCGCCGCCACGCCGCCCGCGACGTCGGTGGGAGGGACGGCCTCCGGAGCGAGCGCGCCGGGCGAGAGCGGTGGCGCGGCGAACTCGCTCACCGCTGACGAGCGCGCCGCCGGCTGGACGCTGCTCTTCGACGGCAGCACGCTCCGCGGATGGCGCGGGCTCGGCTCGAGCGGTGTGCCGGCGGCGCACTGGGTGGTGGAGGACGGCGCGATCAAGAAGATCGCCAGCGGCAAGGTGCCGGTGCAGGCGGATGGGCAACCGCTCGCCGGCGGCGACCTGATGTCGGACGGCACCTACCGGGACTTCGAGCTGAGCTGGGAGTGGAAGGTGACGCCCGGCGCGAACAGCGGCGTGAAGTACAACGTCTCCGAGGAGCTGTCGGTCGCGCTGCAGCCGATCCATGCGGCGAAGGGGTTCGAGTATCAGATGATCGACGACGACCGGCACGCCGACGGCAAGCTGCCGACGCACCGGAGCGGCGCGCTCTACGATCTGATCGCGCCGAACGTGCAGAAGTCGCTGCGCCCGGTGGGGGAGTGGAACTCCTCGCGCATCGTGCTGAAAGGGAATCACGGCGAGCACTGGCTCAACGGCGCGCTCGTCGTCAGCTACGATCTCGGGACCGCGGCGATGGACTCGGCGCTCACCGAGAGCAAGTACCACGGCTGGCCGTGGTTCGCCGATCGGCGGGCTGGTCACGTGGTGCTTCAGGACCACGGCGACGAAGTGTACTTCCGGAACATCAAGATTCGCGCGCTCCCGTAACGCAGCGCGACCGGCTCACCTCTCATCCGACAGCACATGGCGCCCACCGACTCGACCTACGATCGCAGGACGTTCCTCAAGGCTTCCGCCGCCGCCGGCGCGGGACTCTGGATCGAGGGACGCTCGTCTCCGCTGCTCGCCTTCAACGGCTCGCCGAACGAGAAGGTGGTCGTCGGCGTGATGGGGCTGAACAGCCGGGGCGAGGTGCACCTGCAGAACTATCCCGTGCTGCCTAACGCGGAGATCGCGTACGTCTGCGACGTGGACGAGCGCGCGCTGGCGAAGGGGGTGGCGATGGTGGGGAAGCTGCAGTCGCGGGCGCCGAAGCCGGTGAAGGATTTCCGGCGGATCCTCGAGGACAAGAGCGTCGATGCGCTGGTGATCGCGACCCCCGACCACTGGCATGCCCCGGCGACGCTGCTCGCGCTGGCGGCGGGGAAGCACGTGTACGTGGAGAAGCCGTGCGGCCACAACCCGCGCGAGGGGGAGATGGTCGTCGCTGCGCAGCGCAGGTATGGGAAAGTGGTGCAGATGGGGAACCAGCAGCGGTCGGGTCCCCGCTCCATCGAGGCGGTGGCG
>DASSZC010000565.1:0-6558 GCA_035702925.1 Gemmatimonadaceae bacterium
ACGCCTTGACCCCACGGAGCGAGAGCTTGGTGACTTCTGGCGCCTCGAGCTGGTCGCTCTTTGCGTTCTGGGCGGAAAGTGGCAGTGGGCTGGCCAGCAACATCGCTGCCCCCAGCGCCCGGAGAGCGTTGCGGATCATCATGGCACCGTCCTCAAGTGCAAGCGATGGGCCGCTTTGCCCCCCAAACAGGAAGCGCGCCGGGGAAGCCCCCGGCGCGCCCTTCAACGCTTGTCCCCTGTCAGAGTCCGGAGAGCAGCGCGTCGTTGTTCTGGGTTCCGGCGATTCGCTTGATCAGCCACTCCATCCCCGCCTGCGGGGGCATCTGGCTCAGCCCACGGCGGAGGGTATAGACCGCGTCCAGCTGGTCGGGGCGGAAGAGCTTTTCCTCGCGCCGGGTCCCGCTCGTCGCGATGTCGATCGCCGGATAGATCCGCTTCTCGGCGAGCGAGCGATCGAGCTTGATCTCCGAGTTGCCCGTCCCCTTGAACTCCTCGAAGATCACGTCGTCCATCCGCGATCCGGTTTCGACCAGCGCGGTCGCGATGATCGTCAGCGAGCCGCCCCCCGATGACGCCGGGATGGCGCGCGCCGAACCGAAAAACGCCTTCGGCTTCGCCATCGCCTGGGCATCGAGTCCGCCGGACAGCGTGCGTCCCGTCCCACGCTCGGCGGTGTTGTGCGCCCGCGCCATGCGCGTGAGGGAGTCGAGCACGATGACGACGTCCTTCCCCTGCTCGACGAGCCGCCGGGCGCGCTCGAGGACGATGTCCGTCACCTCGACGTGGCGCGCCGCGGGCTGGTCGAAGCTCGAGGCGATCACCTCGCCGACCTCCCACGAGATGGCTTCGCTCACTTCCTCGGGACGCTCGTCGACGAGAAGGATGAGGAGCGCCGCGTTCGGGTGGTTCAGCGCCACCCCTTCGGTGATCGCGTGCAGCAGCGTCGTCTTTCCCGCGCGCGCCGGGGCGACGATCAGTGCCCGCTGGCCGAATCCGATCGGGGCGATCAGGTCGATCGCGCGGCGAATCAGCTCGGCGCCGCCCTTGGCCGGACGGCCGGTCTCGAGGAACAGCTTCCGCTCGGGGTACGACGCGGTGAGCGTCGCGAAGTCGGGGCGTCGCGCGGCGTTCGCCGGGTCATCGCCATTCACCGACGTGATCTCGGCGACCACGGTGCGTCCACGCTGGTCGCGTCCAACCGCTGCCTCGACCAGGTCACCGCGGCGCAGTCCGATCTGCCTGACCATCGGCAGCGGGACGAAGGCGTCGCCAGCCTCGGCGAGGTAGCTCCCCGCGGCGCGGCGGATGTAGCCGCCATCCCGCCCGAGGTCGAACCAACCTTTCGTCTCCGAATCAGCGACTACCGGGAGGATCGGACCGCGATCCTGCTGCTCCGCGCCGCGGCGCGGACCACGTCCGCGATTGCGACGCCCGCGCCGTCCCCCCTCGCGGTTACCATCACGGTCGCTCTGGACGTTGCCGTCGCGATTCCCGTTGTTGTTGTGGTTCTGTCCCTGACCGCGCCCGCGCGGATGCTGATGCCTTCCGCGTCCACCACCCTGCGGTCGCCCACCCCCGCCGCCGACGTTCCCTTCGCGCGGGCTCTGATCATCGCGCCGCGACTCATCTCGCTGTTGCGGCACCGCGCCGCCCTGGGGCGATTCCTGGTCGCCGCCTTCGCGACCCCCATTTCCCTCACCCTCGCCGCGTTCGACTCGCTCGCCCCGCTCGGCGCGTTCCGGGCGTTCGGTCCGCTCCGGGGGCGGCGCGTACGGCTCGGCGCCATTCGATTCGATGCGCGTCGTGCTCCCCGCGGCGCCACCGCTTCCTGCATCGCCGCCGGTGTCTTCGCCATCGGCGTCGCGGTACGGATTCGGCTCCGACACGTCACCGCCAGCGTTAGGGTTGGACGGGCGCGGCCCACGACCGCGGCGGGAGGGACGGCGACGTTCGTTCATGCAGCGATCACGGTGAAGGGGTGTTGCGGTGGAATGGTGCGCGCGCGACGGAGGTCGCGTTGGACGTTGTCCGAGGCGCGTTGGTGCGATGTAGGCTCTGGTCGGCGCGAATCAGCGAAGCGCCAGATCGTAGTGCATGCTCGCGCGCCATGGCGCGCCGTCTGTCTGTTGCGAATGTCGAGCTTTTGCCTGCGCGCCGGGCGCGCGGTCGTTCTCAAGTGCGGGGGTGCAACCGCGTGCCTCTGCACGCGCCTCATGCTGCCGGTGTCCAGCGCGGAAATCGCCCACGCGCTCGTCCGGTCTGCGTCTCTGCTCGGAGCGGCGCCTCCGCATCGTCAGCGACGCGGGGCCACATCCAACCAACCGATTCGAAATGGAAGCGCGCGGGGCGCGCTGCACGATCTTCGGCCGGCCCGCGGCGGCGCCATCAGGCCCGCCCCGGATGCTCCAACATCGCATACCGGGTCATTTCGCGCAACCCGGGACCTTCCGGACCCCGCTTCCGGCGGCCCTGCCAAGCGAAGTTCGTGCCCGGGCCAGCCCTTACCCCGGCTTGCTTGCCGACACCGCGTCCAGCTTCCGTACAAGCGCGACCAGCCGCCGCGTGCTCTCGATGATGCGGCGTACCGCGGTCGCCGTCTCGGCGGGCAGCGGCTCCATCTCGAGCAGCTGTGCCTCGGCCAGCACCGACGTCAACGGGTTGTTCATGGCGTGCTGCAGGCCGAGGGCGATCTCTCCCGCGGCGAGCAGCCGCTGTGTGCGACGGAGCTCGTCGCGGGCCGCGCCGAGGTCGTCAGTCCATCCGCTTGCCGCCACGGCGCGCTCGATCGTGCTCGCCATAGCCGGGCCGAGCGCCTTCACTTCGACCTGTTCGAGGGCGCCGAGAGGCGCGCCGACCCTGGCCAACGTTTCGTCGCGACTGTTGACGATGAACGCCAGCGCGGACCGTGACGAGCTCGCGCGCAGCCGGCGTCCCGTGTCCCCCGCGACGACCGCATCCGCTGTCGCGTCGACAAAGATCAGCGAACAGTCCTTCAGTGCAGCCGCCGCATCCGGCGCGCTGGACTCGAGCGTCGCGGTCGGCAGCGCGGCCGCGACCGATTCGCGCACGAGCGAGATCATGGGCTGCGAATCCGATACGAGGCCGACGCGCAGCGAAGGGGAGGCAGGTGATGACATTGCGATGTATCCGTTGTCGAGCGGCGCCGTGTGCACCCGCCGCATCGTCGGTTAGCTTTGGTTCCTATGATCTCGCCATCCGCGCCCGGCACCGACGCCGGCTCGCGCACCTCGGCCGACGTCGCCGCCGCGGTTGCTGCCTTCGAGCAAAGCGCCGATTTTCCGGCGCTCATCCGTACCCTGCAGGCCATCGCCGGCGACGCCGATGCCGACAGCCTCGTCGCCGCCGCCGAGCCGTATCGCGACCGGGCGGAGGTCGCCGGTCCCCTCTACGAGCGGGTGGTCGACCTCCGGCCTAACGATGGTCGCTCGCTCGTCGCGCTCGCCAACGCCTACTGGCTGCACGGCCGCGGCGGGGACGTGGTCGGCGAGCTGGCGAGCCGCGCGATCGCGGCCGATCCGTCGCTCCGTGCCGCCTGGCACCTCTGGGCGCTCTCCGAATCCGACCCGCGCGCGCGTGTCGCTCGCTGGCAGCAGGTCGTGGACCGCTTCCACGACGACGACCTCGCCCGTGCCCTCCTCGCCGACAATGCGGCATCGCTCGCCGGCGCCGAGAGTGACGAACATGCCCTCGCCCTCGCAATCCGGACGTACGAGGACCTGCTGACTCGCGCCGCGCGCGGCGAGCAGCGTGAGGCACTGGAGAAGGCGATCACAACGCTCAGGAGCTGGTCGGTATGAAGGAAGAATCGAACGCTCCTCGCGGCTCCCTCGCCGAATTCCGCGCCTTCCGCGAGAAGATGAACGCCGAGATCCTCGGCGAGGACAACCTCGTCATCAACCGCTTCTTCAACCTCGACGGCCGCGCCTACGAAGCTGGCGCGCTCGACGTGAAGACGAAGGAGCTGCTCGGCCTCGTCGCGTCGATGGTGCTCCGCTGCGACGACTGCATCACCTACCACGTCGTGCGCTGCCAGGAAGAGGGGATCACCCGCGAGCAGGCGTTCGAGGCGTTCAGTGTCGGGCTGGTAGTCGGTGGCTCGATCGTCATCCCCCACCTCCGCCGCGCGGTGGCCCGGTGGACGGAGCTGGAGGCAGAGGGCGGGACAGCGCGCACCTAGGTTGCGTCGCGTGGGGTGTCGGGGGCCAGGGGCCAGGCGTTAGGCAGGGCGGGAAGGCCACGACGCGAAGGACGGCCGGCAGCGTCGTTCCTGGCCCGTCACCCCTGCCCCCCCGTTAGGCAGAAGCCGTGAACGCCGACGAGGGGAGCACGCCGTGCAGGCCGTCCATGACGTCCTGCAGGTCGAACGGCTTGTGCAGCGTCGGGCAGTTGCAGGCGGCGATCAGCTTGCCGGCGCGCTCGGTGATGTCGCCGGTCATGAACAGCGTCGCGGTGCGGAGGTGCGGCTGGATGGCGGCCGCGAGCTCGAAGAAGACGTCGCCGCGCATGTCGGGGATGCGGAGGTCGACGAGCAGGGCGTCGAAGCGCTCCGCACGGATGAACGTGGTCGCCGTCTCGCCGTTCTCGACGGTGACGACATCGTAGCCCGCCCGGCGCAGCGCGATCTCCAGCGCCTTGCAGATCGACGGCTCGTCGTCGACGACGAGCACTCGTGCGCGATGTCTGTTTCCGTGTTGCTGCATCCAGTCCTCTCCATCACATGTCGTCCAGTTCGACCGCCGGCGCGAACAATCGCGCGGCGACGCGCTCGACGAACTCCTGGGGACTCATCATCCCCCGCGCTTCGAGCGGGCGCATTCCGACCAGCTCGAGCATCACCCGGTTCAGCACTCGCGGCTCGCTATAGCCGAGCTTCTCCGACACGTCCTCCAGCAATCGTCCTGGATCCCGCAGGAAGGCGAACGCCCGAACTGCACGCGCCGCCTGCACCAGCAATCGTGGCGAGGTGAACCCCGCCCCTTCGAGCACCCGGTACAGCTGCCGCCGCGTCATTCCCGCGCCCGCGGCCAGGTCATCCACCGTCGAGTAGTGCCGCGGTGCCCGCATCATCCGGGCGACCGCCCCGCCGACTCGCGGCGGCAATGCAGCCACCGCGTCCGCCACCTTTTCCAGCAGCAGCTCACCGAGCGCATGTCCCGGCAGCTGCGTCAACAAGTCCGTGAACCGCCGTGGATCGTCATCGAAGCGGTGAAGCACCACGTGCTGCAACCCATGCTTCGCCAGCTCGACCACCATTCGCATCGCGCTCGGGGTGAGGGAGGTGTAGACGACCACCCGCACCGACGGATACCGGTCCTGCAACAGCACCGTCTCCGACACCCTGACCGTCCCGGGGACCGTTGGGTCGAGGACGACGATGTCGGCCTGTTCCCTCCGGACGGCAGCTTCCAGCGCCTCCCACCCGTCGACCGGCGTCAATTGATGCCGGTCACCGAGCACGATCCTGAGATGCGACAGCAGAGGAGCAGGGAGATACGCGACGACGTCCAAAGAGACCCTGGTTTACATGTCACAAATCACCACCCAGAGGTCTCAAAATGCACGTTCCGCCAAATCCTCGCGACCCTAGCTTCCGGGCAGAAAGTTCGCCGCCCAAACTGACTCACGAGGTAACTCCATGCGTCGCAACAAGATCGCCTTCATCGTCCTCACTGCCGCCGCCCTCGTGGTCAGCGCCTGCTCCAGCCCCGTCGCCCCGACGTCCAGCAAGGCTGACTGCGGCACGTCCACCGGCGGACAGATCTGCCTGAAATAAGCACGCCCGATCCGTTACTCTGTGCGGCCGAACCATGCGTGGTTCGGCCGCACTTCATTTTCCGCTAGTCGTGGGTCCCGACCAGGGTACGCATCTGATGGATCGCGGCCGCTACATCGGCGACGGATTCAGGCGGAACCACTGGGGTGAATTCCACGCTGGCCGACTTCGCCGCCTGCATGCCCTCGAGTTGTCGCAGGCTCTCTTCGGCCGAGAACAACAGCTGGTTGAGACGATGCTTCGCGGCCAATTCAATCGCGCAGTTCAGCGAGCGCTGCGCGCGATCCAATCGGCCGAACGCCATGTATCCCTTACCCGACTGTAGATGGAAGCCAACTTCGAGGTTGGCCGGCAGTCGGGAGCCTGTGAGCTCGCGGCGGTACGATTCGAAGCGCGGTTCGCTCGTCTCGAGTACCGATAGCTCGAGAAGGTTGAGGGTCGCAGTCCAGCGAACGTACTGTTCCTGTGCTGTTGCTGCGAGGACGAGAAACGCGTCGCGGGCGGCGCTTGTCACACCGAGATCGAGGAACGACGCCGCGATGTCGGCGAGCACACGATCGCGCGCCGACTGGCCGGACAATTTCGGCAGCGCGTCATACGCGAAACGGATCGCCCGAGCGTATTCACCGCCCTCGTAGGCGACGATCGATCGTTCATGCAGCGCGAGCCCCACGACATCATGCAGTGATTCGTGCTCAGCGCGAGTTATCGTATCGTCAAGAATTTCCGCGGCGCGCGGCAGGTCGCCGCGCGACATCGATAAT
>DASSZC010000077.1:0-3158 GCA_035702925.1 Gemmatimonadaceae bacterium
CACGCCGCCTTCGCGCTCGATCGTCGGCCGCGCCAGGTGCGGCACCCCGCCCGGTTGCAGCTCGCGCAGGTAGCGGAGGAGCGCACCGGCGGCGCCGATCGCGACGTCGTCCCCCGCCCCGATGCCCAGCCCGTCGAGGGAGTGCACGGCGAAATGCCGCGTCAGCTCGTCGCGCGCCATCGCCGCGTCGAACTCCCACCCCTCGCGCTCGGTGAGCAGCGCCCCGTCGACGTTAGGCACCACCTCGGCGGCGGCGCCGCTGGCCCGGGCGAGCAGCAGCTCGCGCGGTGCGAGGCGCGCGAGCACCGGCTCGAGCGCGGCCGCGGGGACGACGAACAGCCGCAGCTCCCCGGTCGAGACGTCGGCGGCGGCGACGCCGGCCATCGCCCGCTCGCCGGCACCGCTCTGCTTCACCGCGCAGAGGTAGTTGTTGCGCCCGCGATCGAGCAGGTCGTCGGCGAACGCGGCGCCCGGCGTGATCGTCTCGACCACCTCGCGGCGGACGATTCCCTTCGCCAGCGCCGGGTCCTCGACCTGCTCGCAGATCGCCACCTTGTGCCCCTGCTGCACGAGGCGCCGCAGGTATTCGCTGACCGCCTTCACCGGCACGCCGGCCAGCGGCACCTCGGCGGCGCCGCCGTTGTTGCGCGCGGTCAGCGTCAGGCCTAACAGCCGCGACGCGATCTCGGCGTCCTCGTAGAACATCTCGTAGAAGTCGCCCATCCGGAAGAAGAGGATCGCGTCCTGGTGACGCCCCTTGATCTCCCGGTACTGCTGCATGAGCGGCGTCTCCGTCGCCTTGCTCACGGCGCGGGCTCCGCGTCGACGATGATCGTCTCGTAGTGCGCGGCCTTCAGCTTCTTCACGACCGCGCCTGCCGACGCACGCGTCGGGTAGCGTCCGACACGTACCCGGAAGTAGCGTCCCGCTGGGACGACGCGCGCCCGGAATTTCTGCGCCGTCAGGCGCTTCCGCACCTGCTCGGCTGCGGCCCGCGTTGGGAAGGCGCCGACCTGGATCGTCAGCTGCCCCGCGGTCGCCGTCCGGCTCCTCGTCGTTGCCGGTGGCTCGCTCTGCTTCGCTGTGTTCGTCGGGGGCGGCGCTTTGACCGTCGTCGGTTGCCCGGCCGCGGCCAGCGATCCGTCGCTGCGGCTCTGGCATCGCCGCGCTTCGCCGGCGATCTGGTTCACGAGCTCGACGTCGCCCGCGGTCGCCAGCGCTCGCGCACTGTCGATCGCGATGCAGCCGCGGCTCGCGTCACCCGACTCGAACGCAATGCGGCCGAGCCAGTACCACGCGCCCGCCCGCTCGGCGCGTGGCGGATATTCGTTGAGGAGCCGCTCGAGATGCTGGCGGGCAAGCATGCGATCGCCGCGCGCGAGCTCGAGCTGCGCGAGCCGGGTGAGTGCGGCCGGCACGCGAGGAGAGAGCACGTATTCGACCGCGATCCGCCTGTAGTCGCGCTCCGCGTCGAGGGCGTTGCTCGCCAGCGTCGCTCGCCAGTACAGCCCCTCCGCGTAGCGCAGCGAGTTGGGGGGGATGCGCGCGAGGAGTGAATCGACGACGGCACGCCCCTCTTTTCCCTGTCCCGCCGAGACGAGCACCTGCGCTCGCGCGAACGCCGTCGAATCCGCACGCGTCGTCGCCTGCGCGTTCGCTACCCCCGTCACCGAAAGGAGTGCGACGATCGCGGCGATGCCCTGGCCGATCGCGCGCACGCGCGATATCCCCGTTGATGCGCGCATCGTCAGGCGGCGCTGCGGGCTGGCCGCGACGCGAGGCCGCAGAGCGAGAGGATGAGCGTCGCCATCGCCTGCTCTTCCGACGAGAGCCGTGATTCCTTGAGTGCGGCGTCGGTGGTCAGCAGCAGCGCGATCGCCTGGTCGAGCTGTCCGGTGGTCCAGCGCTCGACGCCGCGCGTCCACGACTTCACGGCGTCTCCCCACGAGCGAGCGGTGTAGGCACGGCCGTTCTCCTTGAGCAGCGCGAACAGCTCGTTGTACATCTGCCCCATCGGCGTGCCGCGGTCGCGCAGCGCGCGCGCCCAGGCGACGGCGATGAACTGCGTCGCCAGTGCCATCGTCACCGTCACGGCGCTCGTCTTCGGTTGCTCGAGTACCTGCGGCAGGAGGGTGAGGGCGCGGCTCGCATCGCGGTCGAGCACCGCGTCGAGCAGGTCGCCGATCGTCTCCCCCTTGCGGACCCCGACGATCGCCGCGACGGCGCGCTCATCGATCGGATTTCCCGCCGCGTAGCTCACCAGCTTGTCGAGTTCCGAGGTGAGTGCCGGCAGGTCGTTGCCGACCGCTTCGTGCAGCAGCGTGACCGCGCGCTCGTCGATCGTCGCGCCGAGCTCGGAGACCTGGTGCTCGATCCACTTCGGGACGCGGTCGTCGGTGAGGCAGTCGAAGCAGACCGAGATCCCCGCCGCGGCTTCGAGCTTCTTGTCGCTCTTTCCCTCCGCGCCTAACGTCACGAGGGCGAGCACCGTTTCGGCGGCCGGGCGCGCGAGATAGCGGTCAAGGGCGGCCCGCGCGTCCTTCTTCAACGCGGCGACGTCGCGAAGCACGACCATCCGTCGCTCGGCCATCATCGGCGGGGTGTCGAGCAGCGATGCGAGGGTGCCTGGGTCGATCTCGCCCCCACGGCGGACCTCGAGGTTGAAGTCCCGCGTCGCGGGATCGACGACCGCCGCGACCAGCTGGCGAACCGCTTCGTCCTTCAGGAAATCGTCTTCCCCGTACACGTAGTACACGGGTGCGAACTTCCGCTCGCGGATCGACTTGAAGAAGGTGCGCTGCTCGGCGAGGGACATGGCGGGAATATACTTCCTCAGCCGGTCGCCCCGTCAGCGGCGACGCTCAGCGGCGCACGATCAGCGCTATGCGCTCAGCGCTACGCGCTCAGCGCTGGGTGTAATTCACCAACCGGAGTTCCGACGCCGCGAAGTGCAGCGGGGCCTGCTCGGCCACGAGTACCGCGGGCCAGATGCCGATGCCCGTCGATGCTGACGCCATCATGGCGCTGGGCGCGAGAGGAGAGGAGTACGGCTCCGCCTGGATCTCGGGGAGCGAGGCGACGACCGGGGGGAGCGTGACGTCGCGCGCCGGCGTTGCCTGCTGCATCACGGTGACGGAGAGCACGCCGGCCGCGATCAC
>DASSZC010000056.1:0-2853 GCA_035702925.1 Gemmatimonadaceae bacterium
GGAGGAAGACGCGGAGCATCGCTGCCTAACGGCCGCTGCCTTCGTGCTCGATCGACACCCCGCGCATGTCCTGGCCGTTGAGGATCGACGGGACCTGGAAGCCGCGGATCCACGGCTGCACCGCGTCGAGATCCTTGTAGAAGAAGAGGTACAGCATCGGCGCGTCGTTGAAGGCGAGCGCGTCGGCCTGCCGGTAGAGCGTCACGCGCTTCGCGTCGTCCGGCTCGCGGCGGGCCGCATCCACCAGCTTGTCGAAGGCCTGGGATTGGTAGAAGGAGACGTTGCCGCCGACTCCCTTGTTCGCGCTGTGGAGCAGGGGATAGAGGAAGTTCTCGGCGTCGGGATAGTCGGCGAACCAGTCCTTGAGCGCGAGGTCGGTCTCACCCTTCCGCGCCGCCTCGCGCATCGCCGCGCTCTCGCGCTGCACGATCTTCGCGCGGATGCCGACCTTCGCGAGGTAGCTCTGGATCGCCTCGGCCAGTCGGGGGAAGGGGGGCGTCTGTCCCGTCCACAGCTCGACGTCGATCCCCTTCGCGAAGCCGGCGTCGGCGAGGAGCTGCTTCGCCTTCGTCGTGTCATAGGCGTAATGACGGGTCGAGTCACCGCCGTCGAGCGCGGGCGGGATCACCCCGCCGGCGACGGTGCCGCGACCGCCGATCAGCTGGTCGAGGAGGGTGCGCGCATCGACCGCGTAGTTGATCGCCTGCCTGACGCGCACGTCCTTGAGCGGACCGCGCGTCGTGTTGATCGCCATGTACCAGAGCCGCAGCCCGGGGGCCGACGTCAGCGTCGCACTGCGTTCGTCGGTGTTCTCCCAGCGCCGGGTGTCGGACTCCGGGATGTACAGAATGTCCACGTTCCCGCTCTCGAACTCGGCGACCGCGGTGCTCGGCTCGGCGATGACGCGGGCCATCAGCGAGTCGGTGGCGGCGGGACCGCCCCAGTACTTCTCGTTGCGCGCGAACTTCACGTAGTCGTCGTGCTTCCACTCGACGAAGCGCCACGGACCGGTGCCGATCGGATGTTCGCCGAAGTTGGCCGGGGTCGAGTCGGGGACGATCGCCGCGACGGGCATCGCGAGCAGCTTCGGGAAGATCGGGAACGCCTCGTCGAGAACGACGACGAGGGTGCTGTCGTCGCGGACCGTGAGCCCGCTGATGGTCGCAGCCTTTCCGTCGGCGAACGCCTTCGCGCCGCTGATCGGGTAAAGCGGCCAGCCGCGTCCGCCGCGCTCCTTCGGGTCGAGCGCGCGCTCGAAGCTGTGCAGCACCTGCCGCGCGACGAAGGGAGTTCCGTCATGGAAGGTGACGCCCGCGCGGAGGTGGAAAGTGTACGTCCGCCCGTCGGCAGAGATCTCCCAGCGTGTGGCGAGCGCCGGGACGACACGCGCGTCGGGGGTGAAGCGAGTCAGCCCGTCGAAGACGTATCCCACGGCACGCCCGGTCGGGACGTCGGTCGACTTCGCCGGATCGAGGGAGCGCGGATCGTAATTGTCGCGCGAGTCGATGATCGTGCGCCTGGTCGGGGAGGCATCCGAGCCTTTGCAGCCCCCGACAAGCGCCGCTACGGCGACGAGAGACGAGAGTACCGCCTTGAAGCGGAAGGACGAACCGCGAATGGTGACGGCGGTCGCACGGATGGTCGCAATGGCGGGCGTCTTGGGCACGTTCAAGGGGCCGAACGGTTGACAGAAGTGCGTGAAACCGGAGAACTTACGGCCCTCTCCCGTACAGCGTCAATCGTGCCTCACATCATATACGCGGACGACCACGAGGACATGCGCCGGATGGTGCGCGACGTCCTCGAGGCGTTCGGGCACGAGGTCCGCGTCGTCCCGGACGGTGCCGCCGCGCTCGCGGCGGTCGCGGAGCGCGAGCCGGATCTCCTGATCCTCGACCGGCAGATGCCGATCCTCAACGGGATCGAGACCTGTCGCGCGGTGAAGGAGAATCCCTTCACCGGGCACATCCCCGTGCTCATGCTCACCGCGCTCGGCGCGGTCGAGCGAAAGCTCGAAGGGTACGAGGCGGGCGCCGATGATTACCTCGTGAAGCCATTCGACACCCGCGAGCTTCGCGCGCGGGTGGACGCGATGCTTCGCCTCGTGAAGCGCGAAACCGATCGCAACCCGACGAGCGGGCTCCCCGGGGGGCGCGCGGTCGAGGACGAGCTGCGGCGGCGTGTCGCGGTGGGAAAGAGCTTCGCCGTCTGCTACATCGACCTCGACAACTTCAAGCCGTTCGCCGATACCTTCGGCTTCGCGACCGCGGACCGCGTGATCCGCGAGACGGGGCGCGCGCTCCGTGAGGCAGCGGCGGAGACGGGGGGCGGTGACGCGGGAGACTTTGTCGGGCACATCGGGGGCGACGACTTCATCGTCGTGACGCGCGAGGATCGGGGGGAGTCTCTCGCCGAGGCGAGCGCGCTCAGGTTCCGCGAGGCGATCGAGGAGATAATCGGACCCGAGGTCCTGGCATCGGGGGAGTTTTCCGGGATCGATCGTGAGGGGGTGGCCCGGCGCTTTCCGTTGGCGAAGATGACGAGCGCGGTGCTGATCATCGACCCGCGGAACTGGCAGTCGGCATCCAAGCTCGGCGAGATCGCGGCGGCGACCAAGCGCGCGGCGCGAGCACGCGGGGCGGGCACGATCGCCGTGCAGCGAGTGTAGCACGATTCCCGTGCGGCCGGTGTCTTACCGGGACGCGACGGCAGGGTTGTGAGCGATTCGCGGGTCTCCTGAAGAGGGATCCGATCACCATACGAGACGAACGCATGAAGCAGCGACGCGACGAGCCGAAAGTCGAGCGAGGTTACACGTACCGGCGCGAGCTGAGTGGCGGCGATTTCATTCCG
>DASSZC010000369.1:0-5917 GCA_035702925.1 Gemmatimonadaceae bacterium
GGGCCGCCCAGCAATCCGCGCAGCCGCGCGTTCACCAAGCCGCTGGCGACGATCGCCACCACCGAGACGCCGACGACCAGCCGCAGTCGCGCCTTGATCGCGACAAGCAGTGCGTAGCGTGCCTGACGTTCGAGGCCGGCCATCGCCATCGCCGGCCGGAGAATGAACAGGTAGTAGGCGACCGCGCCGAACCAGACGACGACGCCGGCGATGTGCACGAGCACCGCGCCGCGATGGATCCAGCCCAGCGTCGCGGGACTCAATGGTGACGTGCGCTCACGCCGACGGCTCGCGCACCCGGCTCCCCGGCACCAGCCCGCACTCCTCGTCGGTGAGGTAGCACCCCGGGTCCTCCGCCCACGGGTCGCCGTGCATCTGGTCGGCGCGGACGCGGAAGCTCCCGCCGCAGACGTCCTTCCACTGGCACCCGGCGCACCGTCCCTTGAGGAGGGGCGCGCGGTCGCGCAGCCCGGCCAGCAGCTCGTCCGAGGTATCCTGCCAGATCTCGCTGAACTTCCGCCAGCGCACGTTGCCTAACGTGTGGTGCATCCAGAACTGGTCGGGATGGACGTTGCCGAGGAAGTCGATGTCGGCGATCCCGACGCCGGAGCTGTGCAGCCCGCCGCCATTCCATTTCAGCAGGGCGAGCACCTCCTCCGCCCGCGCCGGATCCTCCTCGCGCAGCTTCAGGTACAGGTATGGCCCGTCGGCGTGGTTGTCGACGGTGAAGATCTCCTTCCTGATGTTCCGGTCGGCGAAGTCCTTCGTGCGGCGGAGGATGGTGTCCACCGCGGCGCGCGCATCAGCGGGAGTGAGCTCGTCGCTCGAGCTTCCCCGCCCGCTGTAGACCAGGTGGTAGAAGCAGGCGCGGTCGATCTCCTCCGCCTCGATGAAGTCGAAGATCTGGTCGAGGTCGCGGGCGTTGCGACGCGTCAGCGTCATTCGCAGCCCGACGCGCTGCCCCGCCGCCTTGCAGTTGCGGAAGCCGGCCATCGCCTTCGCGAAGGCCCCCTTGTGGCCGCGAAACATGTCGTTGGTCGCGCCGATCCCGTCGAGCGAGATGCCGACGTAGCTCACCTCGAGCGTCCGCAGCATCGTCGCGACTTCGGGAGTGATCAGCGTGCCGTTCGTCGACAGCGTGACGCGAATACCGCGCGCCCGCGCATACGAGATGAGCAGCGGCAGGTCCTGGCGCATCAAGGGCTCCCCGCCGGAGAGCAGCAGCACCGGGATCTCGAACTCGGCGAGATCATCGATCAGCGCCCGCCCCTCGGCGGTCGTCAGCTCACCGGCGTAGACGCGATTCTCCGAATCTGAATAGCAGTGCACGCAGTGCAGGTTGCATTGCCGCCCGACGTTCCAGACGACCACCGGTCGCCGCGCGCCCGCCGAGCGCGGCGGCGTCATCGTCACGACGTCGCTCGCGCGCACACCCTCGAGGCGCTGCCGTCCGTAGCGCAGCCCATCGGATGGCGTGTTCCGCCCCGCGTAGAGCGTCGTGATCCCGATCATGACGCGCTCCGCATCGTCGGTGTCGCCCCGCTCCGTTCGACGAAACGCGCGTACGCCGGCGGGATGTAGGCGCACAGCGGATCCGCCGCGTGCGGGTCGCCGGTCAGCGCGTACGCGCGCGATCGCGATCCCCCGCACACCCACCGGTACTCGCAGGCACCGCACTTCCCCTTGAGCAGGTCGGCATTGCGCAGCGACTGGAAGAGGAGATTGCTGCGATAGACATCGCCGAGATCGTGGGAGCGGACGTTCCCCGCGCTCACCGGCATGAAGCCGGAGGGGAAGATCTCCCCGCGGTGGCTGACGAAGACGAAGCCATTCCCGTCGTTCACTCCGCGCGCGCGCCCGATCGCATCGCTCGACTCGACTTCACGACCAGTGGCCGACGCCATCCGGCGTTCGTCGCGCTGCCGCTGGAGCACCACGCGCCGGAAGTGCGGTGCCGCGGTGGTCTTGATGTCGAAGAATGCGCTCCGCGACACATCGTAGAGCCGGTTGAAGATCCGCTCCAGCTCCTCGGCGGTCGGCAGCTGGGAGACTTTGCCGCGTCCAGTCGGGACGACGACGAACACCGACCAGAGCGCGATCCCGAGCTCACCCATCAGGGCGATCAGCCCCTCGAGATCGGCGACGTTGTCGCTCGAGATCGTGGTGTTCACCTGTGTCGAGAGCCCGATCTCCCGCGCGGTGCGCAGCATCTGGACCGACCAGTCGAAGGATCCGGCGACGCCGCGGAAGCGATCATGGATCGCCGCGGTCGATCCATCGAGGCTCACCGCGAGCCGCGCCAGCCCGGCGTCGCGGAGGGACTGCAACACGGGCGCGGTCATCAGCGGCGTTCCCGACGGAGTGAGCGCGACGCGCAGCCCGATGCTCGTCCCGTATTCCACGAGCGAGACCGTGTCCGGGCGCTTGAGCGGATCGCCGCCGGTGAGCACGAACAGCGGCGGACCCATCGCGCGAATCGTGTCCATGAGCTTCTTCGCCTCGTCGGTCGTCAGTTCGCGGTCGTCGCGGCGGGGCTGCGCCGATGCACGGCAGTGCAGGCACGCGAGGTCGCACGCCTGCGTCATCTCCCAGATGACGACGAATGGCGCGGCATTGAAGTCGGTCGGGGGCACTGGCCGCGCGGCGGCGCGCTGCGGGATGGCGGATGACATGCGTCTGATGATTTGGGTGAGTTCAACCACCGCGGGCGAGTCGCACCGCGGCGATCACGACGACCACACCGATCAGCGCGTTCGCCCGGGCGAGCAACGCCGCGCGCCGGCGAAGGACAAGCGCCCCCGGCGAGCCGGGAATGGCGCGGCCGGCCTTTGGCCCGAGGATGAAGTCGTGCGTCACGCTGACGACGAGCATCGCGGTGACCGCGACGAGCTTCAGCGCGAGCGCATGGCCGCTCCCCGTTCCCCAGAATTCCGCGGAGCCGAAGACACCGTCCCAGTGCAGCCAGCCGCGGTAGTGGAGGTTGACGACGCCGGTGACGAGCAGCACCGCGATCGCCCACCAGCCGATGTCCCGGGCGCGCGTGCCTAACGCCTGGAACAGCCGCTGCCGCAGCGCCGGCGGCTCGATCGAGCGGAGCACCGGCGCGCCGACGACGCCAAGGAAGAACATCCCGCCGAGCCAGAGCATTGCCGCCAGGACGTGAATGGTGACGTTGGTGTAGTAGAGGACGGACATCCCCTATCCCGCGAAGCCGTCGTGCCGCCGCGGCGCTGGCCTCACGCCGTTGCCGCTGCCTTGCGAAGCTCCTCGAGCAGCGCGCTGAGGTCGGCGCCATCGCGGCGCGCCGCATCGGCGATCGGTGCACCCCCGCCGCAGCAGGTGTCGAGACCGAACTTGTTGAACACGGGGATGGTGGCTGGATAGCGCGAGATCACGTCGTTGACCGAAGCAGTGGGGTCGATCGTCGTCTCATTGTGCATGACTACCTCTCGAGTGTGTATCGGGGATTTGCCGTCGTTCGCATCGGGCTTTCTCCGACGCTGGCTACCACGCGCCCTTCGCGATCATGCCGGAATGCCAGGCAGGTTCCCAGACGATCCGGCTCTCCGTCGCGCGGACGCCGTCTACCCGTCCCGCCGCGGCGTGGATGCCGTCGGTGATGATGCGCTCCATCGGGCACCCCGGCGTCGTCAGGGTATGGGTGATCCATGCGACGTCGTCGCGTACCTCGAGCCCGTAGACAAGGCCGAGGGTGACGATGTCCAACCCGATCTCCGGGTCGATCACCGTCGCGAGGCTTCGCCACAGCAGCTCGACGCGGGGGTCGGCTTCGCTCATGCGAATCAGCGTTTAGGTTCCGTGAAGCACCAACGAGGCGCGATACCATATTCTGCTCGCATCGCGCCCGACGTCGCGTGACTGTTGTCACACGCGCCGCGCCCGCTTCGCGATCCCCGGCCGCCCGGTCAATGGATATCGACTCCCTGCTTCGCCAGATCCCCCTCTTCGCCCGCTTCAGCGACGATGCCCGTGCGCGGCTCGCCGCGCGCTGCCTAACGCGCACCCACGGCGCCGGCAGCCTGCTCTTCACCACCGGCGAGCCGTGCCGCGGTCTCTACATCGTGGAATCGGGACGGGTCCGCATCTTTCGCACGAGCCCGGCGGGGCGCGAACAGGTGCTCCATACCGAGGGACCGGGTCGTCCCGTCGCCGAGCTCCCCCTGCTCGATGGCGGCCCGTACCCGGCGTCAGCGATGACCGAGGTCGAGTCGCGCCTCGTCTTCGTCCCGCGCCCCGAGTTCGAGGCGCTGTACCGCGCGAACCCGGACGTCGCCGAAGCCGTCATCCGCGAGCTCGGCAAGCGGTTGCGCCACCTCGTGCACGTCACCGAGACCCTCGCCTTTCGCGACGTCGCCGCGCGGCTGGCGAGCTTCCTCGCCGAGTACGCCGAGCATCACGGCAGGGTCACCGACTCCGGCGTGGAGATCGTCCTCGACCGCACGCGCGAGGAGCTCTCCCAGGAGCTCGGGACGGCGCGAGAATCGGTGTCGCGGGCGCTGAAGCAGCTCACCGAGAAGGGACTGATCGAGCCCCTCGCCCGCCGCCGCATGCGCATCCCCGACGTCGCCCGGCTGCGCACCCTCGGCCGCCCCGGGGAGCGCCCGCGCTACGAGTAAGGCGGCGCGCGCCCGCCCTGCCTAACGGTCGGCGGCCGCGCGACTCTCGCCGCCGCCCGCCCCCGGATTGAGACAACCGTCACGCCGCCTCTTCCCGCCCTCGGAGATTCTTCGTCCATCACCGGCGAGGACTTCCACGGCATGGCGGCTGAACACGAATCCGGCTCCGACGAGCTGACCACCGAACGCATCACCGAGGCGCTGCGCGCCGTCCACTACCCCGGACTGACGCGCGACCTGGTGTCGTTCGGGATGGTGGAACACGTCAGCGTCTGCGACCGGCACGTCAAGATCCGGCTCGGGCTGCACAGTACCGACCCGACCCTGCGCGATCAGCTCGAGGCGCGCATCGACAACGCACTGCGCCCGCTCGGTGCTGTCGGCATCGCGGTGGAGATCGCCCCGCCGGCACCGGCGCCGGCATCGCTCCCGGCAAGGCGCGGAACTCCCGATCCATGGGCCGATCAGGTCCGCCTCGCCAGCGTCAGGCACGTCATCGCCGTCGGGGCCGGGAAGGGTGGCGTCGGCAAGAGCACCGTCGCCGTGAACCTCGCACTCTCGTTCGCCCGCGAGGGGCTGCGCAGCGCTCTGCTCGATGCCGACATCTACGGACCGAGCCTGCCGATCCTGCTCGGGATCGAGGATGGCGCCGCGCGCGTGAGGATGTCGCCGGAAAAGCACATCCTCCCCCTCGAGGCGCACGGCCTGCCGATGATCAGCTTCGGCTTCTTCCTCGGCGAAGGATCGCCGGCGATCTGGCGGGGACCGATGGTGTCGAAGGCGGTGAAGCAGTTCGCCCGCGGCGTCGCCTGGCCCGAGCTCGACATCCTCGTCGTCGACCTCCCACCGGGGACGGGTGACATCCCGCTCAGCCTCGCCCAGGCGGTCGCCCTCTCCGGCGCGGTGATCGTGACGCAGCCGCCGCGCGTCGCCGCCGCCGAGGCGCGCAAGGCGGCCGACATGTTCCGCACCCTCGAGGTGCCGGTGCTCGGCGTCGTCGAGAACATGAGCGGTCCCTTCGGCCGTGGCGCGGGGCGCACCGTCGCCGCCGACCTCTCAGTCCCCTTCCTCGGCGAGATTCCCTTCGACGAAACGATCGTGAGCGAGGGCGACGAGGGCGTCCCGACGGTGATCGCCCGCCCGCACGGAGAGACCGCCGCCGCCTTCGACAGCATCGCGCGTGCGGTCGCCGGTGCACTCGGTTGGCGGCACGCATCGTCAGGCCTCACGGTCGGCGGCACGCGATGACCGTGACCACGCAACCGCCCGCGGCGCCTTCA
>DASSZC010000019.1:0-2504 GCA_035702925.1 Gemmatimonadaceae bacterium
TTCATGGAAGCGGATGGAGAGACCGTGCTTGGTGGCGAGCACGATGTCGTTGCTCCCGGTGGTGATCTGCACGTCGATCAACTCGTCATCCTTGTCGATCTTGATCGCCTTGATCCCGCTGGAGCGCGGGTTCGAGTACTCGGTGAGGCGCGTCTTCTTGACCGTGCCGTTCCGCGTGCAGAACATGAGGAACTGGTCCTCGGCGAACTGCCGCACCGGCACGAACGCCTTGATCTGCGTGTCCGGGGTGACGTTGATCAGGTTGACCACCGGCTTCCCCTTCGCCGCGCGACCGGCCTGCGGGATCTCGTGCACCTTGAGCCAGAAGCAGCGACCGTCCTCGGTGAAGATGAGGATGTAGTCGTGCGTGCTCCCGATGAAGAGCCGCTCGATGAAGTCGGTGTCCTTGAGGTCCTGCCCCGAGCGCCCCCGTCCGCCGCGGCGCTGCTTGCGGTAGGTGGAGACCGAGGTGCGCTTGATGTAGCCCGAGTGGGAGATGGTCACGACCATGTCCTCCTCGGCGATCAGGTCCTCGATCGTGAACTCGCCCTGGTCGCCGGTGATCTCGGTGCGGCGCTCGTCGCCGTAGGCCTCGGCCACCCGGGTCAGCTCCTCCTTCATGACCTTCATCCGCTTCGCCTTCGACTCGAGCAGCGAGCGCAGCTCCTTGATGAGGGCGCGCACCTCGGCCAGCTCGGCCTCCAGCTTCTCGATCTCGAGGCCGGTGAGCTTGGCGAGGCGCATGTTGAGGATCGCCTCGGCCTGCCGCTCGGAGAGCTTGAAGCGGCGCTGCAGCTGCGCGCTCGCCGACGGCGTGTCGTCGGCGCCGCGGATCACCTTGATCACGGCGTCGATGTTGTCGACCGCGATCTTGAGCCCCTCGAGGATGTGCTCGCGCTCGAGCGCCTTGTCGAGGTCGAACTGCGTCCGGCGGACGATGACGTCGTGGCGGTGGGCGATGTAGTGCTCGAGCACCTCCCGGATCCCCATGACCTTGGGGACGAGCTGCCGCGTCGTCGCGTCCGGCACCAGCGCCAGCATGATGACGCCGAAGGTGGACTGCATCTGCGTGTGCTTGTAGAGCTGGTTCAGCACCACGCGCGGGATGGCATCGCGCTTCAGCTCGATCACCATCCGCATGCCGTCGCGGTCGCTCTCGTTGCGCAGGTCGGAGATGCCGGTGAGCTTGCCGTCGCGCACCAGGTCGCGGATCTGGATCATCAGATTCGCGCTGTTGACCTGGTAGGGGATCTCGGTGATGACGATCTGCGACTTGCTCGAGCTTTCCTTCTCCTCGATCACGGCGCGGGCACGCATCACGATGCGCCCGCGGCCGGTCTCCATGTAGTCCTTGATCCCGGCCTTGCCGTAGATGTAGCCGCCGGTGGGGAAGTCGGGCCCCTTCACGATCTTCCGCAGGGCGTCGATCTCGACCTCCGGGTCGTCGATCATCGCCATGAGGGCGTTGACGATCTCCCGCAGGTTGTGCGGCGGGATGTTGGTCGCCATGCCGACCGCGATCCCCGACGAGCCGTTGACGAGGAGGTTCGGGATGCCCGACGGCAGGACCTTGGGCTCCTGCAGCCGGTCGTCGAAGTTGGGGGCGTAATCGACGGTGTTCTTGTCGATGTCGCTCAGCATCTCGGTCGCGATCCGCGTCAGCCGCGCCTCGGTGTAGCGATAGGCTGCCGCCGGATCCCCTTCGACCGACCCGAAGTTCCCCTGCCCATCCACCAGCGGGTAGCGCAGGGAGAAGTCCTGGACCATGCGGACGAGCGCGTCGTAGACCGACGAGTCGCCGTGCGGGTGGTACTTGCCGAGCACGTCGCCGACCACCGTCGCCGACTTCTTGTAGGGGCGGCCCGGCACGAGGCCGAGCTCGTTCATCGCGTAGAGCACCCGGCGGTGCACGGGCTTGAGCCCGTCGCGCACGTCCGGCAGGGCGCGCGACACGATGACGCTCATCGAGTAGTTGATGAACGATTCCTTGATCTCCTCGTCGATCAGACGGGGGAGGATCCGCTCACGATTGTTCGGTGCGGTCATTGGCCTGCGACAGTGGAAAGAGCGTGCTGTTGTGGAGACTGGGCAATATACCCGAAAGAGAGGCGAATAGCAACCCGGCCGTTTCGCGGTAAGTCATTGTCAGTACATCGTTTGCACGTACAGCAAAGCCGTCCGTGGACATGCCGCCGGAATGCGGGGAAAGGCGAACGAAGAAAGACGAGCGAGCGTGCCCGGCGAGGTCCCCGGCGAGCCCTCCTTCCTCGGTCGCTCTTCTAGCGTTCCAGGTCCATCACCGCCACCCTCACCGTCGTCCGCGGCAGGGGCATGACCCAGCTCGAGCGCGCCGGCAGCGTGGTCGACAGCGACTTCATGAAGGCGTCCACGTCGCTGGCCGGATTGAGGGCGAGGGGGAGGGTCTGCTGGCGGAAGAAGGACTCCCAGTGGCCGGCCACGACGTAGCGCGGGCGGAGGAGCGCGAGCAGGCTGTCGGGGGCGTG
>DASSZC010000317.1:0-3471 GCA_035702925.1 Gemmatimonadaceae bacterium
CTTCACGTCCTTGACGATGATCGTCTCGGCGTACTTCCGGAGCTGGGTGTTCTCGGCGGGGCTCAGCTCCTTCCCGGTGTACACGATCACCGGCATGGTCTGCATGTTCGGGTCGGCCTTCACCCGCTCGAGCAGCTCGAACCCGCTCATGTCGGCGAGGCCGAGGTCGATCACCATGCAGTCGAACTTCCCCTTCTGCAGGTGGTCGATCGCCTCACCCGCCGAGGCGACGGCGGTGATCTCGACGTCGTCCGCCGCGGTCAGCTCGACGATCGCCTGGCGCTGGTTGTCGTCGTCCTCGACGACGAGCAGCCGCTTCACGCGCTCGTCGATGAACTGGAGGAGCCGCGAGAAGGCGTCGTCGATCACTTCCTTGCTCACCGGCTTCTCGAGGTACGCGAAGGCGCCGGAGAGAAGTCCCTGCTGCTTGTTCTGGTCCCCCGAGACGATGTGCACCGGGATGTGGCGCGTGTCCGGATGATGCTTCAACCGGTCGAGCACCTCCCATCCGTCCATGTCGCCCATGCCGATGTCGAGGGTGATCGCGTCGGGCTTGTACTCGTGCGCCAGCGTCAGCGCGTCGCGCCCGCGCAGGGCGACGATTCCCTTGAAGTCGCGGCCACGCGCCATCTCGAGGAGGACGCGAGCGAAGTTCTCGTCGTCCTCGACGATGAGGATCACGCGGTCTCCCGGCTGGATCGTCGACCGGTCGTCCTCATAACCCGAGGGTACCTGCACGTCGGCGAGCGCCGTCGGCGGGAGCTCCTCGAGCGTCGCGACATCGCTCGGGACATCATCAGTCTCGAGGCGGAAGGCGGGCCCCGCTTCCATGGTCCCCGCCGCCGGCGTCGCGCGCGGCGCGGGCGCGCTCGCTCCCTGCGCCGAACCGCCGCTGTCTCCAAACATGGCCGTCGATCCTGACGACGAGCCGCTCGGCAGCAGCCCGGAGGCGCGGCCGCCGACCGGCGCGCTCCCACCGAACAACCCGACGCGTCCGACGTCGCCACCGCCGCGGATCGGACCGCGGGGCTGACGGCTCGCGCCGCCGCCGACCTGCGGCCGCTGCGCCTGCGGACGCTGAATCCCCTGCGTCCCTTCCGGGTCGATCCAGGTCGACGGGAGGAACAGGGTGAAGGTGCTCCCCGTCCCCGGCGTGCTCTCGACGCGAATCTCGCCGCCGAGCAGGCGCGCGATCTCGCGGCTGATCGAGAGACCGAGGCCCGTGCCGCCATACTTCCGGCTCGTCGTGCCATCGGCCTGCTGGAAGGCCTCGAAGATCAGCTGCTGCTTGTCGCGCGCGATGCCGATGCCGGTATCGCTGACCGCGAAGGCGATCACCTCCGGCGCGCGATCGAGCGACGGATTGGCGAAGCGCTTCGTCTGCGTCTTCTCCGCCTTGCGCACCGTCAGGGCGACCTCGCCCCGTTCCGTGAACTTCATCGCGTTCGACAGCAGGTTCTTGATCACCTGCTGTAGTCGCTGGCCATCCGTGTAGAGGCTGTTCGGCGTCCCGTTCGTGATCTCGACGCGGAAGTTGAGCCCCTTCTGCTCGGCGACCGGCTTGAAGGTCCGCTCGACGAAGTCCCGGATGTCGTTCATCGTGACGTCCGCCGGGTTCACTTCCATCTTCCCGGCTTCGACCTTCGACAGGTCGAGGATGTCGTTGATGAGGTTGAGGAGGTCCGTTCCCGAGGAGAGGATCGTCTTCGCGAACTCGACCTGCTTCGGCGACAACGTTCCTTCCTTGTTGTCGGCGAGGAGGCGCGAGAGGATGAGCAGCGAGTTGAGCGGGGTGCGCAGCTCGTGGCTCATGTTCGCGAGGAACTCGCTCTTGTACTTCGAGCTGAGCGCGAGCTGCGTCGCCTTCTCTTCCAGCGACTGGCGGGCCCGCTCGACCTCGATGTTCTTCTCTTCGACGCGGCGGTTCTGCTCGGCCAGGAGGTTTGCCTTCTCCTCGAGCTCCTCGTTGACCTGCTGCAGCTCTTCCTGCTGCTCCTTGAGCAGCTCTTCCGACTGCCGCAGCGACTTCGCCTGCGCCTCGAGCTCGGTGTTCGACCGCTTGAGCTCTTCCTGCTGCTGCTGGAGCTCCTTCGACTGCGACTGCAGCTCCTGCGTCAGCTTCTGCGACTGCTCGAGCAGCTCCTCGGTTCGCATGTTCGCGGCGATCATGTTCAACACGACGCCGATCGATTCCGCGAGCTGGTCGAGGAAGGTGAGGTGGATCTGGCTGAAGGGGAGGAAGCTCGCCAGCTCGATCACCGCCTTCACCTCGCCCTCGAAGAGGATGGGGAGGACGATGATGTTGCGCGGCGGTGCCTCGCCGAGCCCCGACATGATCTGGATGTAATCGTCAGGCACGTTGGTGAGCAGGATCGCCTGCTTCTCCAGCGCCGCCTGCCCGACCAATCCCTCGCCGAGGTAGAACCGGTTGGCGACGTGCTTCCGCGAGCGATACGCATAGCTCGCGATCAGCTTGAACGCCTGCGTGTTCCCTTCCGTCTCGGCGATGAAGAACGCGCCGTGGTGCGCGCTGACCAGCGGCGTCAGCTCGCTCATGATGAGGCGCGAGACCGACTCGAGGTCCTTCTGCCCCTGCATCATCCGGCTGAACTTCGCCAGGTTCGTCTTCAACCAGTCCTGCTCCTGATTGCGCTCCGTGGTCTCGCGGAGGTTCGCGATCATCTGGTTGATGTTGCCCTTCAGCTCATCGAGCTCGCCCTGCGCGTCGACGGTGATCTGCCGCGTCAGGTCGCCCTTCGTCACGGCGGTCGCGACGTCGGCGATGTTTCGCACCTGCGCCGTCAGCGAGTTCGCCATCGCGTTCACGCTGTCGGTGAGCGCCTTCCACGTTCCGGCGACCCCCGGCACTTCGGCCTGGCCACCGAGCTTTCCTTCCGTGCCTACTTCCTTCGCGACTCGCGTCACTTCGTCGGCGAAGACTCGCAGCTTTTCGACCATCGTGTTCACCGTGTTCTTCAGCTCGAGGATCTCGCCTCGCGCCTCGACGGTGATCTTCTGCGACAGGTCGCCGTTGGCGACCGCGGTCGTCACGAGCGCGATGTTACGCACCTGCCCCGTGAGGTTCGACGCCATGAAGTTCACGTTGTCGGTCAGGTCGCGCCACACGCCTGCTGCTCCCGGCACGCGCGCCTGTCCGCCGAGGATACCCTCGGTTCCTACCTCGCGCGCAACGCGCGTCACTTCGCTGGCGAACCCGTTGAGCTGATCGACCATCGTGTTGATGGTGTTCTTCAGCTCGAGGATCTCACCCTTTGCTTCTGCGGTGATCTTCTTGCCGAGGTCTCCCTTCGCGACCGCGGTGGTGACGTCGGCGATGTTTCGCACCTGGTTGGTCAGGTTGCTCGCCATCCCGTTCACCGAGTCGGTGAGGTCCTTCCACGTGCCGGCGACTCCCGGTGCGTTGGCCTGTCCGCCCAGTCGCCCTTCCGTACCTACCTCTCGCGCGACGCG
>DASSZC010000203.1:0-8088 GCA_035702925.1 Gemmatimonadaceae bacterium
GAAGTCGTCGAGGCTGACGACGCCCGGGCGCGTTTCGCTGACGACCGACTCCTGGATGTGCTCGGGCGTCGCCTCGGCATTGGGGCGCAGCTCGGCGGGGGTCGTGTCGAGGAGCGGGGGCGCCGACTCCATCGCGAGGTCGACGAAGCGGTAGCGCAGGTAGAGAAAATCCTGCTCCCACAGCATCGTCAGCAGGTCGTCGTCGTCCGGTGTCGCCTTGCGCGCGCGCTGCACGACGTCGAGGAACTTGCCCAGCTCCTCCTGCTCGAAGCCGTGGAGGATGCGGACCTCGCGAATGCCGTCCTTGAAGAACAGCCAGGGGAGCGAGTCGGCCGACTTCGCCGGCTCGCTCAGCACCGTGCGATTGCTCCAGCGGATCTCGCTTTCCGTGAAGGCGAGCGAGAGCTCCTCGGTGTGCTGCCAGATCGCGTTCAGCCCCTCGGCGAGCTGCTCGATCGCGCGCAGGTAGATCGGATTGTTGTGCAGGTACAGCTGGTGCGCACGCACTCCCTTCACGAGGAGCTTCATCAGCTCCTCGACTACGGCCGGCGGGAATGGTGGCTCCTCGCGCTCCGTGTCCAGCGTCGGATTCGGTGCGGCCTGCGTGCTCATCTCGTGAAGGTCAGCTCCGTGCGGCGAGATGTTCGACCACGTGCGCGACATCCTTGTCGCCACGTCCGCTCACGCAGAGCAGGATCGGCTCGTCCTTGGCCCAGCGCTTCTTCTCGCGGGCGATCCATGCGACGGCATGCGAGGTCTCGAGCGCGGGGATGATTCCCTCCAGGCGCGCGAGCATCTGGAATCCGTCGAGCGCTTCTTCGTCGGACACCGCCACATACTCGGCGCGTCCCGAGTCCTTGAGGAAGGAGTGCTCCGGTCCGACGCCGGGATAGTCGAGTCCCGCCGAGATCGAGTGGGCGGGATGCACCTGCCCCTGCTCGTCCTGGAGCAGGTAGCTCAGTGCACCATGGAGCACACCGGGCTTCCCCTTCGTCAGGGACGCCGAGTGTCGCTCGGTGTGCACACCTTCCCCCGCCGCTTCGACTCCGACGAGCTCCACACCCTCGTCCTCGACGAACGCATGGAAGATCCCCATCGCATTCGAGCCGCCGCCGACGCAGGCGACGACCGTCTTCGGCAGACGGCCGGCGCGCTCGAGCATCTGCTCGCGCGCCTCGTTCCCGATGATGGATTGGAACTCACGAACCATGCGTGGATACGGAGCTGGCCCGACGACCGAGCCGATGATGTAGTGACTGTCGTTCACCGTCGTCACCCAGTCGCGAATCGCCTCGCTCGTGGCGTCCTTCAGAGTGCGGGTTCCACTCAGGACCGGGATGACTTCAGCGCCCATCATTTTCATGCGAACGACGTTGAGCTGCTGCCGCCGCATGTCTTCCTCGCCCATGTAAACGACGCATTCCAGCCCGAAGCGCGCGCAGATTGTCGCTGTCGCGACTCCGTGCTGCCCGGCCCCCGTCTCGGCGATGATTCTCTTCTTCCCCATCCGGCGGGCGAGCAGTGCCTGCCCGACGGTGTTGTTGATCTTGTGCGCCCCGGTGTGGTTCAGGTCCTCGCGCTTCAGCCAGACCGGCGCGCCGACCACCGCCGACAGTCGCGGCGCATCGCTCAACGGAGATGGACGACCGACATAGGTCCGGAGCAATTCATCGAGCTCAGCCACGAACGACGGGTCATCCATCGCGGTCGAATACGCGACGGCCAGCTCGTCGAGAGCGGGGATGAGGGTCTCGGGGACGTAGCGCCCCCCGTACTTCCCGAAACGGTCGGCGCCCTGTGACGCAGTCATGGCTTCTCCTGTGCTGCGCCCGCCACCGCGGCCGCGAATGCGCGCATCCGCGCGTGATCCTTGATTCCCGGCGCGCTCTCCACGCCGGACGAGACATCCACCACATCGGGGCGCAGCGTCGCGACCGCCCCCGCGACGTTGCCGGGAGTGAGCCCCCCCGCGAGCACGACACGACTGGTGCCCCGCCGTATCGCGAGCTCCGATCGCAACGCCTCCCAATCGACGGCGACGCCGCTCCCGCCGAGCGAGCCGGCGACCCGTGCATCGATGAGGACCGCGTCGGCGCTCTCGAAGAGATCGTCGACCTCGGGCGGCAGGGTATCGGTCACTCGCACGACCGCCCACACCCTGGCCTCGGTCTCGCCGCGCACCGCCGCCACGTCAGCGGGAGTCGGGTCGGCGTGCAGCTGCACGACGTCGAGGCGCGCTTCGCGCGCGATGCGCCCGATCTCGTCGGGGCGCGCGGTCCCGAAGACTCCGACGCGGCGCGCCCGCGTCCTGCACCCATCGAGCACCTGCGCCGCGCGATCCGCGCTCAGCATGCGCGGCCCTCCCGCGAAGATCACTCCAAGATAGGCGGCGCCCAGCGATCCGGCGAACGCGGCATCTTCGGGCCGTGTAAGCCCGCAGTACTTGATCTCAGCCACGGGCGACGCGCGGAACTCCGGTCAGCTGACGCACGGCCTCGGCGGGCGATGCCGCGGTCGAAAGCGCGGAGCCCACGAGCACGGCGGTCGCGCCCAGCGCAGCGGCGGCCTCGACGTCGGCGCGGTCGCGGACCCCGCTCTCGAACACCGCGACACAGTCCGCCGGGATGAGCGGGATGATGCGCGCGCACACCGACGGGTCCATTGCGAGCGTCTCGAGGTTGCGGCTGTTGACCCCGATCGCCCGCGCCCCGGCGTCGATCGCCGACGCCAGCTCGCGCTCGTTACGCACCTCGATCAGCGGCTCGATCCCGACCTCGCGGGCGGCCGCCGCCAGCTCGGCGAGCACGTTAGGCGCGAGGGCGCGGGCGATGAGGAGGAGCGCCGACGCGCGGAGCGCACGGGCCTCGAGAACCTGGAGGGGATCGATGTGGAAATCCTTCTTCAGCAAGGGGATAGCGACGACAGCTCGAATTTCTTCGAGGTCCTCGGCCGACCCTCCGAAGTGCGCGCCCTCGGTCAGCACCGAGATCGCGCGGGCGCCCCCCTTCCGATAGGCGCGTGCCTGCGCGGCGGCGTCGATCGTCGCGTTGATGGCACCCTTGCTCGGGCTGCGGCGCTTGACCTCGGCGATCACCGAGACGTCGGTCCCGCTGGTGAGGGCGTCGAGGAACGACGGCCCTGGCGGCGCGGTCCGCACCGCGGACTCGAGCGCGAAGCGCTGGCCGCGCAACGCGGCGACACGCTCACGCGTCTCTTCGACGATGCGCCCGAGGGTGCCCGAGGGCGGGTTCCATGAAGTTGGTGCTTGCACTTCGGGCCCTCTTCGGATATCGTGTTGTTCGGATAATATTCGGGTGCCGGAGCAGCGTACACCACCGGCGCAAACTAATCGATCGGGTGCGTCCCATGCCGCTCACCAAGCGTCAGCGCGAGATCCTCACTTACCTGACCTCCTACACCGAGGCCAACGGCTACGCGCCAAGCTTCGAGGAGATCGCCTCGCAGTTCGACTACAGCTCGCTCGCGACGGTGCACGAGCACCTGAGCAACCTCGAGCGGAAGGGCTACATCAAGCGCTCCTACAACGAGAGCCGCTCGATCGAGATCCTCCCCTCCGAGGCTGTGTCGCGCTCGGTCGAGCTCCCACTGTTAGGCGCGGTCGCCGCCGGCGTCCCGATCGAGGCGATGACCAGTGGTGAAACGCTCGCCGTCCCCGAAGAGTTCATCCGCCGCGGCGGCAACCACTACGCCCTGAAGGTCCGCGGCAACTCGATGGTCGACGCCCACATCAGCGACGGCGACTTCGTGGTCGTCAACGAGCGCCAGCGCGCCGACAACGGTGAGATGGTCATCGCGATGATCCAGGGGACCTCCGCCACCGTCAAGAAGTTCTACCGCGAACGCGACGGCCGGATCCGGCTGCAGCCGGCGAACGAGACGATGGCGCCGATCTACGTCCACGAGAACGACATCAGCATCCAGGGCGTCGTCGTCGGGGTGCTGCGGCGGTACTGAGGGGAGAGGACGGCGCGGGGAACGGCGGAACGGCGACTGCGGAACGGCGACTGCGGAACGGCGCCACCGAGGCACCGAGGCGCCGAGAACAGCCCGTCAGGGCTGAGCAGTCCGCGCCAGAGCCGAACTGATTGGGGGCAAGCGGGGCGAGATCTTCTCGCCGTGCTTGCCCCCAAGCAGTCCCGACCCGTATCCGGATCCCTTCGCGTCGCGACGACCCTCCGTGGCTCCGTGACTCCTGTTCAACAGCAGTTGCAGTTGCGGTTGCAACGGCGGGAATATTTCACAGGAGTCACGGAGAGCACGGAGGGTCTGGTGACTGCGGCGGCCTGATTGAACAAGACTCGAACAGCTTAGGGGCAAGCATGGTGAGATCATCTCACCCACTTGCCCCAATCTGTTCAGCTCTGGTGAACAGCACTCACCCTTCAAGGCTGTTCTCGGCGTCTCGGTGCCTCGGTGGCGCCGTTCCGCAGTTTCTCCCGCAGTTGCGCTTCCGCAGTCCCCTCCCGACCCTCACGCTCCCCCGCCGTGGCTCCGTGACTCCTGTTCAACAGCGGTTGCAGTTGCTGTTGCAACGGCGGGAATATCTCACAGGAGTCACGGAGAACACGGAGAGTCTGTCAACGGCGGCAGCACCCCTTGAACTCGACTCGAACTGCCTTGAGGCAGGCCTGGCGAGACCATCTCGCCCCCTTGCCCCCAAGCTGTTCGGCTCTGGCGAAAAGCACTCACCCTTCGAGGCTGTCCTCGGCGCCTCGGTGCCTCGGTGGCGCCGTTCCGCAGTTCTCCCGCTTCTCCGTCATCACGATCTCCCCCTGATCCCGACCTGACAGCGTGATTCTTGCGCGCTCCAGCCGCATGAACAGCACTCGCTCGTCACGTTGGACCGTCGTCGTCGCCGTCTTCCTCGCCGCCGGGTGTGGCGCCCCTGCTCGCCTCCCGATCGACGCGAGCATCGGGCCGCGGCCCGAGCTGCCGGCGCCAAGCACGTCGCTCATTCCGCTCGTGAAGATCGCGCCGGCGAAAGGCTGGCCGGCCGGGGCGCGGCCGGTGGCGGCGCCGGGGCTCGCGGTCGCCCCCTTCGCGACGGGGCTCGATCACCCGCGCTGGCTGTACGTCCTGCCTAACGGCGACGTGCTGGTCGCCGAGACCAATGGGCCGAAGCGGCCAAGGAACAACCCGGGGCTCAAGGGCTGGTTCACCGACCGCTTCCAGAAGAAGGCCGGATCGGGGGTGAAGAGCGCGAACCGGATCACCCTGCTTCGCGATGCCGACGGGGACGGCGTCGCCGAGCTGCGCACCACCTTCCTCAGCGGGGTGAACTCACCCTTCGGGATGGTGCTCGTCGGACACACCCTCTACGTCGCCAACACCGACGCGCTCGTGCGCGTGCCGTACGCGAGTGGCGATACGGTGTGCAGCGCCACCCCGGTGACCATCACCGCGCTTCCGGCGGGGCCGATCAATCATCACTGGACCAAGAACGTCATCGCCAGCGCCGACGGGTCGCGGCTGTATGTCGCTGTCGGCTCGAACAGCAACGCCGCCGAGCGCGGCATCGGCGCCGAAGAGGGGCGCGCGGCGATCTGGGAGGTCGATCCAGCGACCGGGAGCCATCGCATCTACGCGTCCGGGCTGCGCAATCCGGTCGGGATGACACGCGTCCCGGAGACCGGCGCGCTCTGGGTCGCGGTCAACGAGCGCGACGAGCTCGGGAGCGACCTCGTGCCCGACTACATGACCGCCGTGCGCGACGGCGCGTTCTACGGGTTTCCGTACAGCTATTATGGGCAGCACGTCGACAGGCGCGTGAAGCCGCGCCGCCCGGACCTCGTCGCCTCGGCAATCGTCCCCGATTACGCGTTAGGCAACCACACCGCCTCCCTCGGGTTGTTCCATGCGGCGAAGACCGCCCTCCCCGCCCCCTTCGCCAACGGGATGTTCGTCGGCCAGCACGGATCGTGGAACCGCAAGCCGCGCAGCGGCTACCGGGTGATCTTCGTCCCCTTCGCCAACGGAGTGCCCGCCGGCGCGCCGGTGGAGGTGCTGACCGGCTTCCTCGACGGCGAAGGAAACGCGATGGGCCGCCCGGTCGGCGTCGTGATCGACGCCCGGGGCGCGCTGCTGGTCGCCGACGACGTCGGGAACACCGTTTGGCGGGTGGTGGCGCGCTGACCGACGCGAATTAGATTCGCCGCGGGGACCGCGATCCATCCGCCGGGGAATTCCATGAACCGCTACCGCCTGCTTTTCGCCGCCACCAGCGCGCTCGTCGCCGCCGGTTGCCGCGCCACCGCACCCGTCACACCCACCCCACCCGTCGCACCCGTCGCGCCCGCGCCGCCGTCACCCGCGTCGCTCGTGCAGCCGCCACGAATCATCCCAGCTCCCGCCTCGATGACGATCGGGTCGGGCGCGCCCTTCGCCGTGACGAAGACGACGGTGATCCGCGTCGACAACGGGAACGCCGAGGCGCTGCAGGTCGCCGAAGCGTTAGGCGCGCTCCTCCGCCCGTCGACCGACTATCCCGTCCCCGCCTCGCTCGTTCCCGTCGGCGCCCCCGACGTCGCGCCGGGCGCGGGGAACGCCGTTCATCTGGCCCTCGCCTCCGATCGCGCGTCGCTCGGCGATGAGGGGTACGAGCTCACCGTCACCGCCGAGTCGGTGCGGCTCCTCGCCTACCGCCCGGCGGGACTGTTCCGCGGGGTGCAGACGCTCCGCCAGCTGCTCCCCTACAGGGTCGAGTCGGAGATCGGCATCGACCGGCCGGCATGGTACATCCCCGCGGTGACGATTACCGACCGCCCCCGATTCGCCTGGCGCGGCGCGATGCTCGACGTCGCGCGCCATTTCTTCACGGTGAAGGAGGTCGAGCAGTTCATCGACATCGCCGCGCTCTACAAGCTCAACGTCGTCCACCTCCACCTCACCGACGACCAGGGCTGGCGCATCGCGATCCCATCGCGGCCGCTGCTGACGAGCGTTGGCTCGCTCTCGCAGGTCGGCGGCGGGAAGGGCGGCTTCTACACCCGCGAAGACTGGGCGGAGCTCGTTCGCTACGCGCAGGACCGCTACATCACGATGGTCCCCGAGATCGAGATGCCGGGACACAGCTACGCGGGGATGTCGGCGTATCCGGCGGTGGCCTGCGCCAACCGGCCCGCCGGCGCCGCCTACACCGGCACCGACGTCGGCTGGAGCACCTTCTGCGTCGACAGCGAGCCGACGTACAAGCTGCTCGACGACATCATCCGCGACCTCGCGGCGATGACACCGGGCGAGTACATCCACATCGGCGGCGACGAAGTGGCGACGCTCGCTGCCCCGGAGTACATCAAGTTCATCGAGCGCGTCCAGGGGATCGTCAACGCCCACGGCAAGAAGATGATCGGCTGGGAGGAGATCACGAAGGCGCGCCTCCTCCCGACCACGGTCGCGCAGCAGTGGAAGAGCGACTCGGCCACCGCCGCGCTGCAGTACGGCGCGAAGCTCATCATGTCCCCGTCGGACAAGATCTACCTCGACATGAAGTACAACGACAGCACCGAGCTCGGACTGAACTGGGCCGCCAACATCGAGGTGCGCGCCTCCTACGACTGGGATCCCGCCACGTACATGAAGGGTGTCTCCGAGAGCGCGATCCTCGGCGTCGAGGCCCCGCTGTGGAGCGAGACGCTGCAGAACATCACCGGCGCCGAGTATCTCATGATGCCCCGCCTTCCCGCCGCCGCGGAAGTCGGGTGGACTCCGCAGGCGAACCGGAACTGGGAAGACTTCCGCCTCCGCCTCGCCTCGCACGCCGCGCGCTGGAACCAGATGGGCATCAACTGGTACCGGTCGCCACAGGTGCCATGGTGAAACCACAGCTATTAGCCGTTAGCTGTCAGCAGCCGCGGTAACCGCAATCGCTGACAGCTAACGGCTAATGGCTAACGGCTGTGGTTTTCACGGGAACGGCCGCGGCCGCGGCCAGGGCCAGGGCCAGGGGTTGAAGCGGTTGTTCCCGGCGAGCCCGCGCACCGCGACTTCACGGACGCGCGGGTCCTTCGAGTTGAGCAGCTCGGTCAATGCGCTCTCCGAATGCTCGCCGGACTTCATCAGCGCGCGGAT
>DASSZC010000154.1:0-3547 GCA_035702925.1 Gemmatimonadaceae bacterium
GAGCGCGCCCGTCTCCGCCTCGCCGTCGCCGATCACGCAGCAGACGACGAGATCGGGGTTGTCGAACGCCGCGCCATACGCGTGGAGCAGCGAGTAGCCGAGCTCCCCGCCCTCGTTGATCGACCCCGGCGTCTCCGGCGCGACGTGACTGGGGATGCCGCCGGGGAAGGAGAACTGGGTGAACAGCTTCCGCAGCCCGCTCACGTCACGGCTGATCGTCGGGTAGACCTCGCTGTACGTCCCCTCGAGGTACGTGCTGGCGACGACGCCGGGACCGCCGTGTCCCGGGCCGGCGACGAAGATCGCATTCAAGTCGCGTTCGCGAATGACGCGGTTCATGTGCGCGTACACGAAGTTGAGCCCCGGCGTGGGTCCCCAGTGCCCGAGCAGCCGTGGCTTGATATGCTTCAACTCGAGCGGCTCGCGCAGGAGCGGATTGTCGCAGAGGTAGATCTGGCCGACCGACAGGTAGTTCGCGGCACGCCACCAGGCGTCGAGCAGCGCGAAGTCGGCGTGAGTGCGGCGCGGGGACTCGCGCGTCGCAGAGCGGAGGGCGGAAGGACTGGAAGCCATTGTACCATCTCCTGAGAGGCGGGCGCTCCTCCCCCAATCTATGCGAGCCGCCGGATTCTGACGCCCCGGCATCGAGCGGGCACGGCGGCACGTAACTTGGACATCTGGCGCCCGCGCCACTTCTCCATCCAATTCCTGAATGCCAGTCAGCCCTCTCGCCGGGAAGCCGGCCCCGCAGTCGCTGCTCGTCGACGTGCCGAAGCTGATCGCCGCCTACTACGACCGCCGTCCCGATCCGGGGGTGAAGGGTGAGCGCGTGTCGTTCGGGACCTCCGGTCATCGCGGAACCTCGTTCGCCGGGGCCTTCAACGAGGACCACATCCACGCGATCACGCAGGCGATCTGCCAGTACCGCCGCGACCAGCGCATCGACGGGCCGCTGTTCATCGGGATCGACACCCACGCCCTCTCCGGTCCCGCCTTCGCCAGCGCGCTCGAGGTGCTCGCCGCCAATGGCGTGCACGTCATGGTCGACCGCGATGGCGGCTTCACCCCGACCCCGGCGGTGTCGCACGCGATCCTGACCTGGAACCGCGGACGGACGACGGGGTTCGCCGACGGGATCGTCGTCACCCCCTCGCACAACCCTCCCGAGGACGGCGGCTTCAAGTACAACCCGCCTAACGGCGGGCCGGCCGACACCGCGGTGACAAAGTGGATCGAGGCCGAGGCCAACCGCCTGCTCGAGGCCAGGCTCGCCGGCGTCCGCCGCGTCGCGCTCGAGCAGGCGAAGAAGGCATCGACGACGCACCCCTTCGACTACGTCGAGTCGTACGTCGGCGACCTGTCGAACGTCGTCGACATGGAGGTGCTCCGCGGCGCGAAGCTCGACCTCGGCGTCGACCCGTTAGGCGGGGCCGGGGTGAAGTACTGGGGACGGATCGCCGACCGTTATGACCTTCCACTCACCGTCGTCAGCGAGGTCGTCGACCCGACGTTCGGCTTCATGACCGTCGACTGGGACGGGAAGATCCGGATGGATTGCTCGTCCCCGTACGCCATGCAGCGGTTGATCGGGCTCAAGGACCGCTTCGACGTCGCCTGGGCCTGCGATCCGGACCACGACCGCCACGGGATCGTCTCGCGCAGCGGTGGGCTGCTCAACCCGAATCACTACCTCGCGGTCTGCGTCCACTACCTCTTCGCCAACCGCCCCCGCTGGCGTGCCGACGCCGGGGTCGGCAAGACGGTGGTCAGCAGCTCGATGGTCGACCGGGTCGCCGCCTCGATCGGCCGCCGCCTCGTCGAGGTCCCCGTCGGCTTCAAGTGGTTCGTCGACGGCCTCGTCGACGGATCGTTAGGCTTCTGCGGCGAGGAGAGCGCCGGCGCCTCCTTCCTCCGCCGCGACGGCGCCGCCTGGAGCACCGACAAGGACGGCCTCATCCTCGGCCTCCTCGCCGCCGAGATGACGGCGGTGATGGGAAAGGATCCGGCCCAGCTCTACGCCGAGCTGACCGCCCGCTTCGGCAGTCCCGCCTACCGTCGCATCGACTCCCCCGCCAACTCCGCGCAGAAAGCAAAACTCGGCAAGCTCGCCCCCGAACAGGTCAACGCAAAGGAGCTCGCCGGCGAACCGATCACCCGCATGCTCACCACCGCCCCCGGCAACGGCGCCGCGATCGGGGGACTGAAGGTCGAATCAAAGACCAACTGGTTCGCCGCCCGGCCCTCCGGAACCGAGGACGTCTACAAGCTCTACGCGGAAAGCTTCGACGGCCCCCAGGAGCTGGAAAGGGTCCTCACCGAAGCCCAGCAGATCGTCGCCAGTGCGCTGAAGTCTTGAAACTGCTCGGATGCAGGGAAGTCTCGAAACTGCTGTGATGCATGGAAGTCTCGAAACTGCGGGATGCATGGAAGTCTCGAAACGGCAGGATGCAGGGAAGTCTCGAAACTGCAGGATGCATGGAAGTCTCGAAACTGCAGGATGCATGGGACAGAAAGGGCCGGGCCATGCGGTCAGGGACGGCGGAGCACTCTCAGTCGTGCATCGCAGCGGCGTCGAGACTTCCATGCATCGGGGCATCCTCGAAACTTCCATGCATCACGGCATCTTCGAGACTGCCATGCATCGGAGCAGTTCGAAACTTCCATGCATCAGAGCAGTTTCGAAACTTCCCTGCATCACAGCAGTTTCGAAACTTCCCTGCATCACAGCAGTTTGAAACTTCCCTGCATCACAGCAGTTTCGAGACTTCCCTGCATCCCGCAGTTTCGAGCAGTCCCCCCATCACGCCGCGTCGAATTATGTTCCACTCCCTCCTGGCCCCGGGCATCCCGGTAACCGAGAAGCTCCTTCGCACCTTCCTGGTTTATGTCTTCCTCCTCGTCGGCCTCCGCCTCGCCGGGAAGCGGGAGATGGGACAGCTCAACCCCTTCGACTTCGTCGTCCTCCTCCTGCTCGCGAACACCGTGCAGAACGCGATCATAGGCAACGACAACTCGCTCGTCGGCGGGATCATCGGCGCGACCGCGCTGCTCATCGTCAACTGGTTCGTCGTCCGCTACTTGTACACCCATCCGGCGATCGCGCGGCTCGTCGAGGGTGATCCCGACCTCCTCATCAGGAACGGGAAGCTCCGCGCCGACCGGTTGAAGCGTGAGCTCATCACCCCCGAGGAGCTCGAAGCCGCCGCCCGCCGACAGGGGATCGAGGGGCTGCACCGCGTCGAGACCTGCCGGCTCGAGATCGGCGGCGCCCTCACCTTCGTCGCCAAGGAGCCGACCGAGGAGGAGAAGCGGCACGGTGAGCTCGTCAAGCATCTCGAGTCGCTCAAGCAGTCACACGCCGCCCTCCTCGCCCGCGTCGCTCAGATCGAGCGTCTCTGAGATCGTCCACCACCGGGACGTTCGCCACCTGAGAGGGTGAGATGTCGATCCTCAACTTCAAGTCAACGGCCATCGGGGAATCTTGACCTGGCTCAAGCCGTTACCCAACCGAGCTTGATGCGGCGTGATTGTGGGCCGGCGCGGCTGA
>DASSZC010000418.1:0-2833 GCA_035702925.1 Gemmatimonadaceae bacterium
GATCGCGAACGCGACCGACCGGCGCGAGCGCCTCGAGATCGACCGTGCGCGCGGCGCGCTCGTCGCGCGCGAGCTGGCACCGATCAGGCGCGAGCGGTTCGAGCGCGAGCGCGAGGTCGTCGCCAAGCTCGATGTCGCGCCGTCGTACATCGAGGCGATCGAGCAGCTGTCGGCGCTCCCGCTGCGATCGCTCGCCACGCAGTGCGAAGCGTTCCTCCGCGAGACCGCGGACATGTCGCGCGAGCTGCTCGGCTATGCGCTCAAGCGCGAGCTCGGCATCGCGCCGGAGGAGGCGCAGCGCTCGGATGGACTCGCGCTCGCACGCTCGGCGGAGTTCGACGTCGCCTTCGCTCCCGCCGACCTCGAGCCGGCGATCCGCCGCCAGGTAAGCGAGATGGGGCTCGACCCCGAAGCGGGCGGGCATATCGTCTACGACACCGCCGAGCGGGAGGGGAAGCGGGCGCGCGCCTTCTGCGCGCCGGTGCGCATCCCCACCGAGGTCTATCTCGTCCTCCGCCCGCACGGTGGGGCGACCGACTGGCAGACGCTGCTCCACGAGGCTGGCCACGCGCTGCACTTCGCGAACATGAGCGCGGCGCTTCCCTTCGAGCATCGGTGGCTCGGTGACAACTCGGTGACCGAAGGGTACGCGATGCTCTTCGATCACCGCATGCAGGACGCCGGATGGCTCCGCCGCTACAGCGGATTGCGCGGCGCCGACCTCTCGCGCTTCCTCCGCCGGGCGGCGTCCGCCGAGCTGCGATTCATCCGACGGTACTGCGCGAAGCTCCTCTACGAGCTCGACCTGCATGGCGGCGAGTTACCGCCCTCCCAGATACCCTCCCGCTACGCCGAGCGCCTGAGCGAAGCGACGGGCTTTCGCTACAGCGCCGACGACGCCTACACCGACGTCGATCCGCGGTTCTACGTTGGACGATACCTGCAGGCCTGGCAGCTGCAGGCGGTGCTCGCGACCGAGCTGACCGAGCGCTTCAACGAGGACTGGTGGCGGAACCCGAACGCCGGTCCCTGGCTTCGCGATGCACTCTTCGCCGAAGGACAGCGCGAAACGGCAGGGGAGCTCGCCAGGCGTGTCGCGGGCCGCGAGCTGACCTTCGCGCCGTTGATCGCCGAGATCGAGCGATTGATCGAGAGCTGACCTCCACATCCGAATCCCGTGCGCACTGCATGCGACTCTTCCTGCTCGCCCTCATGACCGCCGCCTTCGTGCCTGACGCTTCGCGGGCGCAGGAGCCCGACTGGACCGCTGCCCAGCAGGAGACGATCGGTCACCTGCAGGCGATGATCCGGATGAACACCTCGAACCCCCCGGGGAACGAGATCGCGGTCGCCCGCTACCTCGACAGCACGCTCAAGGCGGAGGGGATCGAGACGCATCTCTTCGAGCCGGCACCGGGTCGGGCCGCGCTCGTCGCCCGCCTCAAGGGGAACGGATCCAAGCAGCCGGTGATCCTGATGGCGCACATGGACGTCGTCGGCGTCGAGCACGACAAGTGGTCGGTCGATCCCTTCGGCGCGGTGATCAAGGACGGCTACCTCTACGGGCGAGGGGCGATCGACGACAAGGGAATGCTGTCGGCGAACCTCGAGACGATGCTGCTGCTCAAGCGGAACGTCATCGACAAGGGCGCGACGCTCTCGCGCGACGTCGTCTTCGTCGCCAACTCCGACGAGGAAGCCGGTGGCGACTGGGGGATGGGGTGGCTGATCGCGAATCATCCCGAGCTCGTGAAGGCGGAGTTCGCGCTCAACGAGGGGGGACGGACGCGCATCGTGCAGGGGAAGCCGCTCTATCTCGCGATCCAGAACACCGAGAAGGTGTCGCACGTCGTCGAGGTCGTCGCCAGCGGCACTGGCGGGCACGCGTCGATTCCGCTCAAGGACAACGCGATCCTCCGGCTCGGCCGCGCACTGGCGAAGATCGGCGAGCACCGCGAGCCGCTCGACGTGAAGCCGACGACGCGCGAGTTCTTCCTCGAGCTGTCGAAGGTCTGGCCCGACAAGTCGCAGCGGCAGGCGATGGCCGACGTCGCGTCACGCACCCCCGCGCGCCAGCAGCGCGGCGCCCGCGTCCTCGCGAACGTCCCCGTCCTCGACGCCGTCCTCCGCAACGGGATCTCGGCGACGATCATCGGCGGCGGAATCCGCTCGAACGTGATTCCCGTCGAAGCGAAGGCGACGCTAAACATCCGCACGCTGCCTGGCGCGTCGCTCGACAGCGTCATCGCCCGGCTGAAGCGTGTCGTGAACGACCAGAAGGTCGCGTTCAACATCGTCGAGCGAAGCGACGACGCGCCCGCCTCCGACTTCAGGTCGCCGATGTTCACCGCGATCGCCGACGCAACGCGCGCCGTCGATCCGCAGATGGTCGTGGTCCCCTACCTCAGCACCGGCGCAACCGACAGCGCCCGCCTCCGCCAGCTCGGCATGCAGGCCTACGGCATCCTGCCGTTTCCGATGGACCAGAACGACGAGGACCGCATGCACGGGAACGACGAACGGATCCCGCTGGCGTCGCTGGCGTTCGGGACGAAGGTCATCTACGGGGCGATACGACGGGTGGCAGAGTAGCTCGCAGCAGGGCGAGTAGCGAGGTGTGAAGGCGCCGGAGTAGTGAGGTGTGAAGGTGCCGGAGTGCTGAGGTGTGAAGGGGCCGGAGTAGTGAGGTCGGAAAGGGCCGGAGTAGTGACGCGCGAAGGCGGCGGAGCGGGGAGGGCCGGAGCGGCTTTGGCGCTGCCGTGGGTGCAGGACGCTCCCGAATCTCTCTCCTCTCTCCCACCTCACTACTCCCGCCTTTTCACACCTCACTACT
>DASSZC010000084.1:0-4173 GCA_035702925.1 Gemmatimonadaceae bacterium
AGTCGTTCGGGCCGGTGACATGACGCAGGGAGTCGTGCAGTTACCCAACCGCTCCGTGCCCTCCGTGACTCCTGTTCAACCCAGCCGTTTCAATTCCCGCCTACGAAACCGTCTCCCTGATCTCGATCCCGCGCTTTCCCAGCTCCTCGATGTATCGCTTCGCCGGCATGCATTCGTCGGGCGTATGCACCCCCGCCGGCTGCACCTCGCCCTTCGCCTGCATCTGGCCGGTGATCGAGAGCGAGTAGCCGGTGGTCCGCATCATCGCGCTGATCCCGTGCTTCTCGTCATAACGGTCGACGAGCTCGAAGGCGATCGTCTGCGGCTTGCCGTTCTTCTTTCCTTCCACCGTCACGCGGAGCGCGACGAGGTCCTTCCCCTCGGCCTTCGTCAGCTTCGGGCCGACGGTGGCGATGAAGGCGTCGCGCGGGATGACCTTCATCCCCTTCACCTCCACCGGCTCGAGCTCGAGCAGCCCCATCTCGCGGACCGCTTCCATCAGCGCGGCGTGTCCCGGGTAGCGGAGCGTCTTGTACTCCATCGTCGGGATCTTCCCCTCATACCGCCACGCCATCGTCGACCGCCCGCCCGCGGTGTGGAAGGCTTCGAGCTCGCCGACGGGCTTCGGGAAGTGCACGGGTACGCGCTCGGAGAGCGCCTTCACCTGCACCGGCTTCCCGTCGCGGACGACCCACGACAGCGTCGTGTAGTAGTCGAGCACCCCCTCGAGGGAGTAGACGATCTGGTAGTTGAGCGGGGGCTCGGGGTTCTGCGGAAGGCCGCCGACGAAGATGCGCACCGCCGTCACGTCGTCGAGCCGGTCGATCCCGTACTGGGCGAGGATGTTCACCATCCCGGGAGCGAGCCCGCAGTCGGGGATGATCGTCACGTTCTTCGCCTTCGCCTTGGCGTCGAGCTCCTTCTGCTTGAAGACGATTTCGGTGTTGCCGCCCAGGTCGCAGAAGTGGACGCCGACTTCGGCGGCGAACGTCGCCAGCTCGAGGTTGAAGTAGTACGGGATCGCGCTCATCACGGCGTCGCTCTCCCGCATCACGGCGCGGACCGCGTCGGCGTCGCGCACGTCGAGCCGTGTCGGCAGGAGTCGCTTGCCCGAATATTTCGCCAGGAAATGCGGCAGGTGGTCGACCTTGAGGTCGGCGAGCCTGACTTCCTTGACATCGGGATTCTGCAACAGATCATACGCACAGGCTGACCCCTGCAGCCCGGCGCCGAGGACGAGCATCCGCATTGCGTGCATTCTCCCTGGAGTTCGGCCGGTCCCGCGGCGCGGACCCGGCGGCAGCCTGAGAAACCTAACCCGGCGGCGCGATCCTCGCATCCGCATGCGATGCATGACGACACCATCAGCGAAAACCGGACGCATCATCGACAGCGACGACGACATCGGCACGCTGCTCGCGCAGACGAAGCGTGTGGCAGTCATCGGCATCAAGACGCGGGAAACGATGCAGCCCGCGTATTATGTTCCGGAGTACGCACAGCGCGCCGGCTACGAAATCGTGCCGGTGCCGGTGTACTATCCCGAGGTCACGGAGATCCTCGGAGAGACGGTGTACCGCAGCCTCGTCGCGATCCCCGGTGACATCGACATGGTCAACATGTTCCGCCGTCCGAAGGATCTCGCCGCGCACCTCGACGACATCCTCGCCAAGCGTCCGCGCTCCGTCTGGCTGCAGCTCGGCATTCGTGACGACGCCTTCGCTGCCCGCCTGACGGCGGCGGGGATCGACGTCGTGCAGGACCGCTGTCTCCTCGTCGAGCTCCGCAATCACGGCCGCTGACCACCACATGCCATTTCGCGTCCTCGTCACCGACGACATCGATCCCGAGGGTGTCGCCCTCCTCGCCAGCGAGCCGCACCTCCGCGTCGATGAAGTGCCGACGCTCCCCAAGGACGAGCTGCTCGCCCGCATCGGCGACTATGACGCGATCGTCGGCCGCTCGGCGACGCGCATCTCGGCCGACGTCCTGCGCCAGGCGACGAAGCTCAAGGTCGTCGGGCGCGCCGGAGTCGGCGTCGACAACATCGCCCTCGACGTCGCGACGGAGCTCGGGGTGGCGGTCATCAACGCCCCCGCCGGCAACACCATCGCCGTCGCCGAGCTGTTCTTCGGCACGCTGCTCTCGCTCTTCCGCCACCTGCCGCGCGCCAACGCGTCGATGCACGCCGGGCGCTGGGACCGCTCCCAGCTGCTCGGCGTCGAGCTCAAGTGCCGCACGTTAGGCATCGTCGGGGTCGGGCGGATCGGCGGCGAGATCGCGAGCCGCGCCCTCGCCTTCGGGATGAACGTCGTCGGCTACGACCCGTACATCCCCGACTCGCGCTTCCAGGCGCTGCGCATCCGCCGCGCGCCGACCCTCGAGTCGCTGCTCGCCGAAGCGGAGATCCTCACCGTCCACACTCCGCTCACCGACGAGACGACGGGGCTGATCGGGCGGAGCGAGATCGCCCGCCTGCCGACGGGCGCGGTCGTCGTCAACATGGCGCGCGGGGGGATCGTCGCCGACGACGCGCTCGCCGCGGCGCTCGACTCGGGGAAGCTGATGGGCGCGGTGCTCGACGTCTACGTGAAGGAGCCACTCGTCGGCGACCATCCGTTCAAGGATCGCGACAACGTGATCCTCACCCCGCACATCGGCGCCAGCACCGCCGAGGCGCAGCGCAACGTCGCGGTCGAGGTCTGCCGCTCGGTGCGCGACGCGTTGCTCAGCGGCGAGCTCTCCGGCTCTCTCAACGTCGCGCAGTCGAGCGGGCCGGGGTGGACCGACCTCCGGCCGGCGCTGATGGTCGCGCAGCGGGCCTCGGCGATCGGGCGGGCGATCCTCGCCGGCCACGGCGGGCGCGCCGTCCAGCGCCTAACGGTGCGCTACGGCCCCGACCTCGCCGGCGCCGGCGAGGTGCTGGCCGCGGCCGCCGCGGTCGGTGCGCTCGAGGGGGTGCTCGAGTCGGAGCGCCTCAACCTGATCAGCGCCCGCTCGCTCGCCGCCTCGCGCGGGATCGAGATCGCGGTCACCGAGAGCGCGGGGCTGCCGCACCCGGCATCGGTCGAGATCTCCCTCGCCGCCGGGATGCAGGAGCTCGCGGTCGCGGGGATCGCGCCCCGCGACGCGGCGTGGCGCCTGACGCGCATCGGCGGCTTTCACGTCGACGTCGCGCCGCGCGACACGCTCATCGTCCTCACCAACAAGGACGTCCCCGGCGTCATCGGCCGCGTCGGTACCCTGCTCGGCGACTCGGGCGTCAACATCGCCGAGTATCACCAGGCGCGGCTGGCGCAGGGGGGCGAGGCGCTGGCGGCGATCACGGTCGACAACGCGGTCGGTGCCGAGATCCAGAAGCGGCTGATGGAGCTCCCCGACGTGCTCACCGCGACGATCGTCCGCTTCGGCGCGACCATCGCCGCCGGCGCCTGACGGTCCGGCGGTGAGCGCGTCGCTCGAGCGCGACAGCGCGCTGCGCGAGGGATTCGCCGCCGACGCCTCTGGGCTGCGCATGATCCCCGACGCGGTCGCGCGGCCGTCGAGCGCGGAGGAAGTGGTCGCGATCGTCCGCGAGTGCGCATCGACTCGCACGACGCTCACCGCCGCCGGGGGGCAGACGAGCACCACCGGCGCGTCGATCACCGAGGGCGGGGTGCTGCTTTCCTTCCGGAAGATGGATCGCATCTTCGACGTCGACGAGGATGCGCACACGATCCGCGTCCAGCCGGGAGCGATCGTCGCCGAGGTGAAGAAGGCGGCGGCGGCGCACGGGCTGCTCTTCGCTCCCGATCCGACGAGCGAGGAGTCGTGCACGATCGGCGGCTCGATCGCCTGCAACGCGTCGGGGGCGCGGACGCTGCGCTACGGCGCGACCCGTTCGCACATCCGCGCGCTCACCGTGGTCCTCGCGTCGGGCGAGACGATCGAGCTGCGGCGCAACCCGCTCGAGAAGAACACTGTCGGCTACGAGTTCGTCCACGACCCGCTCGACTGGTTCGTCGGCAGCGAGGGGACGCTCGGCCTCGTCGTCGAGGCCGAGCTCGCGCTGCTCCCGCTCCCCGGCCGCGTGACCGGCCTTTCGTTCCCGTTCGCATCGGAGCGTGAGGCGCTCGAGTTCGTCGTCGCGGCGCGGGGTTCGCCGCTCGCGCCGCGCTGCCTCGAGTACCTCGA
>DASSZC010000200.1:0-7745 GCA_035702925.1 Gemmatimonadaceae bacterium
CCAGCGCGAAGTCGGCGTCGGCGAAGAGGGGACGCAGCGGCGCGACGAGAGAGTCGGGTGCGGGGAGGGCGGCGACAGGGCGATGGAGCCGTCGCGCGACGAGCTTCGTCCACGAGGTATCGAGGTTCGTGCCTAACGTCACGTCACCGCCGGCGCAGAAGCGCACCCTCGCCGTGTCACCGACCGCGTAGACGCGGCGCAGCGAGTCGGCGACGAATGTGGCGCGAGCGCGGGCGAGCGAGTCGCGGCGAGTCGCTTCAGCGTCGCGGGCTGGAACCGGCGGCGGGGCTGGCGGCGCCGGGGGACGGCCGCACGACGCGGCGAGGGCGAGCAGCGAGGCGAGCGCGACGCGCGCGAGCTGCCGCCGCGGCATCTGGTCGGCGCCGCGACGCTCGGCTAACCTCATCGCCATGTCAGTCCCTCTTACCGCCACGCGGCGCGCTGCCGCCACGATCCTGCTTGCCACCTGCGCCGTGGCTGCACGGCGTGTTCGGCCGATCGCTCGACTTTCAGGGCGGTGGCTATGGCATCGCGGTGCTGTCGCGCTGGCCGATCGTCGCCGACAGCGTAGCGCGGCTGCCTGTCTTCCCGCCGCTGGAGCGGGCGGGGGGTTCGCACGAGCCAAGGTCCGCGCTGTGGGTCGAAGTCGCCACGCCCGGGTGACGCCTCCACGTGATCAACACCCATCTCGACGCGTCGCGCACGGACAGCGCGCGCCTGCAGGAGATCGTCGAGGTGCTGCGCCTCGCCGAGGACCGGCGTCGCGCCGGCGACCGCGTCCTGCTCGGCGGGGACCTCAACTCCACGCCCGAAAGCAAGACGCAGCACCGCGTTCGCTATGCCGGGTGGCAGGACGCCTGGGCCGTGTGCGGCGGCGTGGGCGACGGCTTCAGCTATCCCGACGGCGTGCCCCGGAAGCGGATCGACTACCTCTACCTTGGCGCCGGCGAGCGATGCCGCGGCGCGCAGGTGATCGAGACGCACGCGTCCGACCATCGGCCGCTGCTCGTCCTGCTCGAGCGTTAGGCCGGCGCGGCCGGCGGTCCGGCTCAGCCGCACTGGCTCCACGATCCCTGCCCCGCCTGCTGGCGGAGCCGCTGGCCCTCGGCGACGCGGCCGAGCCGGAGGAGGGAGCAGCCGAGGTAGCCGCGCGCCAGCGCATCGTTAGGCGCGCGGTCGAGCGCCCGGCGATAGAAGCGCTCGGCGAGGTCGAAGCGGCCGGTGACGTACATCAGCGACCCCATCTCGCGCATGGCGACCGGATTTCCCGGAGCGAGCTGGATCGCGGCCTCGAGCTCACGCTTGGCGTCGACGTAATTGCGCTGCTCGCGGGCGATCCGACCGAGGTAGATGCGCGGCACCGGGCGGCGCGGATAATCGCTCGCCAGCCGGGCGAAGGCGGCGTTGGCCGCATCGAGCCGGCCGGCGTCGTAGAGCCTGACGGCGCGGCGGGTCGCACCATCAGCCCCGAAGTAGGCCCGCGCGGCGAAGGCGCCCCCGGCCAGCACCAGCAGGAGCAGCGCGCCGAGCAGCGCGCCGACGAGCCAGCCGCCCTTCCCCGACGAGCCGCGCGCCATCCGCATCACGCTGCTCAGCCGCAGGTCGCCGGCCGGGGCCGACGTCGTCAGCGTCGGCGCCGCCGAGGTCTGCACCTGCGGAAGCCTCGCGCCGTGCGCGAGGGAGCGGAGCATCTCCTGTCCCTGGCGCCGCTCCTCCGCGGTCTGCGGGATCGCGTCGATCGCCTCGACCATGTCGCGCGTCGTCGCGTAGCGGTCCTCGGGCTTCTTCGCCATCGCCTTGCGGACGATGGCCGCCAGCTCGCGCGGGATCCCGGCGCGCATCGCGTTCATGTCCGGCGCCGGGGTGAAGAAGTGGTGCTGCATCACCCCGGGGAGGGACTCGGCGTCGAAGGGCACGCTGCCGGTCAGCATCTGGAAGGCGACCGCGGCCAGCGAGTACTGGTCGCTTTGCGCGCCTAACGGCCGACCGGCGCACTGCTCGGGGCTCATGTAGTGCGGCGTACCGACGATCATCCCGCTCGCGGTCAGCGACGCGTCCTCCATCGCGCGGGCGATCCCGAAGTCGGTGACGAGGACGCGGCCGTCGCCGTCGACGAGGATGTTGCCGCCCTTCACGTCGCGATGGATGATCCCGCGCTCGTGCGCGGCGGCGAGGCCGGCGGCGGCACCGCGGAGGATCGCGATCACCGCCGGCACCGGGAGCGCGCCCTGGTCGCGGATGATGTCGTCGACCGCGCGACCGTCGACCAGCTTCATCGCGATGTAGAGCAGCCCGTCGGCGTCGCCGACGCGGTAGATCGGGATGACGTTGGGGTGGTCGAGCGACGCGGTCATCCGCGCCTCACGCTTGAAGCGCTCCGCGCTCTGCGGGGTGAGCGCGACCTGCGGCGGCATGACCTTGAGCGCGACGGGACGCTGCAGCTCGCGCTCGACCGCGCGGAGGACGACGGCCATCCCGCCGCGCCCCAGCTCACGATCGACGTCGTAATCCGCGGCGAGCCGCGTGCGCGCGATCTCGAGCAGCCCGTCGGTGCCGCGCTGCTCCTGTTCCTGTCCGGCACGCGCCTCGGCGGACACCTCGGCGCCGCACTGGGCGCAGAACCTCGTACCGTCGGGTACTACGGTGCCGCAGCGAAAGCAGTTCATGACCGGTGGTGCATTGGAAATGAGCGGCCGCCGACGCGCCGGGGGACGCGTGCGGCTCGCCCTGTTGGACGATCGCCAGCGGCTCCCCGTTGCGGTAGCGGGAGGGACTCGAAACGGACTGCCGGGTGCTCACATCTGACGACCATCACCGCGCGTTGGTGACATGAGTCACGGATGACCTATCCCCATGTGCTCCTTCGACATGCAGCGCTGCCAGCGGCAGGGTTTCTGCACTTGCGTCCGGATGAAATCATGCGACGAACGACCATTAAGTCGCAATTGATACTTAAAGAGACGCGACCATGACGTTTACAGATTCCAAGGGGACCGAGTGGCTGGTGACGGAGATCTCCGATCCGTCGATGCGGAGCATCCCCAGCGAGCGGCTCCGGATGCCCGAGTTCAAGACCGGCTGGTTGCTGTTCCAGTGCGAGAACATGAAGAAGCGCCTCGCTCCATACCCCGACGACTGGCGTTCGATGCCGGCCGAGGAGCTCGAGAGGCTGTGCGCGAAGGCGCGCACCGCGCCGACGGTGAGCAGCCCGTCGCTGACCGGGGAGTTCCGGCGTTTCAGGCCGGAGGAGCAGCCGTAGGCGCCGCCCGCGGCTCGTCCGCGGGGGCGGCCGTCAGGCGCGCCCGCGGACGAGCCGCGAGAAGTCGGCGCTGTCGGCGTACGCCGCCGCACGCGCGTTGATCTTCGCCCGCGCACGCAGGGAATCGAACGCCACCGTCGTATCGAGCAACCCCACCTTGTACGCGAGCTCGTCGGCATATGCGGGCAGCAGCGTCTTGAAGCTGAAGGGGACGCGCTTCGGCGAGATCTCGTTGACGTGCCTGACGATGTTGGTGGTGCAGGTGCTGGTCAACGTGTTGTAGAACTCCGGCTCGGCCGCGAGCTTGTCCGCCCGCTCCAGCATCGACACGAACAGCTGCCGCGCCTTCTCCGGCGTCGCGGTGGTGCGATAGAGATAGACGCTGTCGTGGCGGAAGTTCGCCCGCAGCCCGATGAGGTCGCGCTCGTCGCCGACGACGTACGTCAGCTCGTAGCCACGCGTCGCGCCGCGCCAGGGTGAGAACGACTCGCCCACTTCCTTCCGGATCTCGACCGAGATCCCGACGTACCGCCCATCGTCGAACCCGAAGGTGACGAAGGTGTGCGCCGGTCCCTTCATCCCGCTGAACGGCTCGACGACGAACCAGACCGACTCTATTCCCCTCAGGTCGTACGCCCGATCCTCGTAGTGAACGTCGTAGTCGTGCGTCGTCCGGTAGTGCACGTTGCGCACGTTGCGGATGTACACGCTGTCCCCCGCGAACCGTGCCGTCGCCAACTCCCGCTGGTCGGGAGACCAGCTGCGATCGTTGGACGGATGGCGCGAGAGGACGACGGCGGTGAAGCCGGCGATGACGACGAGGACGACTACGAGAGCCGCGAGGGCGGCCCGGCGAAGCTTGCGGCGAAGAGGTGTTGGCATCGAAGAACAGACGATGCAGGCGAGCAGGGCGTTTCTTCCGCAGCGGCCCTACTCGAGGTCAGGGACGGTCACTCCACACCGTCGGGATCAGGCCGACGTCACCGGCCACTCGAGGCGGGAAGTCTTAACGGGTGAACGACAATTTCAGGGATCACTACGCATAAAGGCAGATCGCTCCGTGTGGCGTTCAGGTCTCCCCGTTGCCGACCGAGGCAGTATCCGCCTTGATCCCTGAAATCGGAAGAATTGTCGTTCACCCGTTACGACCGTGCCGATAGAGAGGCATCCGGGGCCTCACCCCCTGAACCCCGCCTCCCTGTGGCTGCCATCGCAGAACGGCGCGTTCTTCGTTGCACCGCAGCGGCAGAGCGCCATGCGGATTCCCTCGGCGATCACGCGTCCGTCCTCCGTCTCGACGCGTGTCTCGCCGCGGATGTAGAGCGGTCCGTCAGGCGATGCCCGGAGCTCGGCGCTGTCGGGGGCCTCGGCGGTGCCGTTAGGCAGGGAGTACGAGAGCGCGCCGGTCGGACAGCGATGCACCGCGGTCACGATCAGCTCCGGGTCCCCCAGCTCCGGCTTGATCCAGCGGCGCCGGCGCGAGTCGAACACCGCCGGGGCGGTGCGGATGCACTCGGCGGCGTGGATGCAGCGCGTCGGGTCGAAGGTGACGGTGATCGCCTCGGTCGCATAGGTCTGCAAGCGGCGCGGCGGGCGTGGGGACATCGATCACTCCGGAAGCAGCACTTCGGTATAAGTCGCTGGATTCGCCGGATAGTTCCGCGGACCGAGTGAGGCGGTCCGCCGCGCCCCCGGCTTCGCGTCGCTGACGTCGATCGCCATCCGGATCGCCACGCCACCCCGCGTGCGCACCGTCGGCAGCGCCGCACGCGGGATCGCCAGCTCGAGCCGCCAGCGCTTCGCGTCACTCGAGCCGACGGCCCGCGCGCCGGCGACCGCTTCGCTGAACGCCACCGGGACGGGCCCGCCGAAGTTGGCGAAGAGGAATCCAGGAAAGACGTAGCCCTCGCGCGCGACCAGGATTTCCTGGTAGAAGGGAGTGAGCGCGAAGGAGTGACCGCCGATCGCCGCCGGCCGCGACCCGGTCGCGGGCGTCGCGACGAGCACGAGATCGCGGCCGCTCATCCGCGTCGTGTTCCCTGAAGGATCGGCGCCGATCACCAGCGTGACATGGTCCCCCGTCGTCGCCGAGTCGCTGCCGAACGCGATTGCGCTCGTGTCGGCGACGTCGAGGGCGATGTAGAGGGTGTCCCTCGTCGCGGTGAGCGCGGCGCGGGCGTCGAGCCCATCGCGGGCGAACAGCTTCCGCCAGCCCGATCGCGGCCACTCGGCCAGCGACCCGTCGACGACTGGCGCCTTTCGCGCGCGGGTGACCGACACTCGATCGAGGTTCGCGCGGAAGGTCAGCGTCTCGCCACGGCGGCGGTACATCGTGTCGCGCTGCACACTCGCGAACCGCGCGTCCACCGAATCGACGAACGGGGTGAGCTCGCGGGCAAGGGGCGCCCACGACGCCGAGTCCGTCGTCGCCAGCTCCTTCATCGCGGCGAGACCCGCGCGCATGTCGCGCAGTGCGATGCGCACGCTCGCGAGGTCGAGGGTGCGCGATGGGACGTACAGCGCCTCGATCGGTGTCTGCGTCGCCCAGTCGTCGCCGTACGCCGCGAGGAAGGGGCGCATGACGTCGGCATGCGCGCCATAGAGCGCGGTCATCGCGTGCGCGATCGAGCTGTCGGGATCGTAGCTCTTCGGGTTCTTCAGGTAATCGGCCACCGTCCACAGTGGCAGCATCGAGGCGTGAGCTTCATTCATCGGATTCGACACGAACCCGGCGACCGCGCTCTCGAGATCGGCCGAGCGTCCACGAAGGGGGCCGAGGAAGAGGCGCCACCGCGCGAAGTCGTTCACCGGGTAATTGTCCCAGATGAGCGGCGGACGCTGGATCATCTCGCTCCATGCCCGCGCCTGCGCCGCGGTCATGTCCGGCGCGACGACGTCGATCCCCGTCCAGGCGAGCGGAATCCCCGGCGCGACGAGCCGGCCCAGCTCGCGAAGGTAGTCCTTGCTCCCGAACGAGTTGGTGTAGGTCGTCGGCACGACCGCGAGCGCGAGACCGCGCGCATCGAGATCGCGCTTCAACATCGTGATCACGAATGCGTGCGCCTGGGCGAGCGAGGAGAAGCGGGCGCGGTCGGCGTCGTGGGTGAGCGCCTCGGGAACGTCGTCGACGAAGAAGGCGACGTGCCGCACCCCGACCGCGGCGACCGCGTCGAGCTTGGCGAGCAGCGCTCGGTAGTCGGCGGTGTCCGAGTACGTCATGCTCAGCCCGGGACTGATCGCGAACCAGACGTCCACTCCGTTCGCGCGACCGAGCGTCACGAGCTCGCCGATGCGGGCGATCTGGTCCGCGGGGTACGGGTCGCGCCACCGTTCCCGGTGAAACGGGTCGTCCTTCGGGCCGTAGAAGTAGACGTTCATCCCGACGCGCCCCATGAACCGGATCAGGTCGAGCCGGTCCTGATGCGACCAGGGGGGCCCGTAGAATCCCTCGATCACTCCCCTGCTCGTGAAGCCCTCGCCGAAGGGCGAGGCTGTCACGTTAGGCACGACGACCGGTGCCGGCGCTGCGGCCGGGGCCGCTGGTACCGGGGCCGGGACGGGCGCGGTTCTTCCGCAGGCGGAGAGCGCGACGAGGAGCGAGGCGGCGGTCAGGACGGCCAGCCCGGGCTCACAACGATTGACGTTTGGCATGTGTCATAACTGAATGGAGGAACGCTTTCCCTGTCAAACGCAGCCTCCCATCACAAGCGCTGGCGGTCCCTCCGGCGCGGCCATAACGTAGCCTCATGACGCACGCGGATGTGGGCAGACTCCCCGACGACCTGCACCGAGCGCTTGCCGGTCATTACGAGATCGAGCGCGCCCTCGGGGCCGGCGGGATGGGCAGCGTGTACCTCGCGCGGGACCGGACGCTCGATCGCCTCGTCGCGATCAAGGTCGTCGCGCCCGAGCTCACGACATCGAGCGTCATTCGCGAGCGTTTCCTGCAGGAGGCGCGGACGGTCGCGCGGCTGCGCCATCCGAACATCGTCGACGTGCACAGCGCGGGCGAGGTCGGGGGACTCCTCTACTTCGTCATGGAGTACGTGCCGGGCGAGAGCCTGCGCGACCGTATCGATCGCGGCCAGCCGGTCGATGGCCAGCAGGCACTGACCATCCTCCGCGACTTGGCGCGGGCACTCGCCTACGCACACGAGCGCGGCATCGTCCATCGCGACGTGAAGCCGGATAACATCCTCCTCGACCGCGAGTCGGGGTGCTCGATGCTCACCGACTTCGGTGTCGCGCGCGCCCTCAGCGCCGGCGACGACCGGCTCACCCGCACCGGCTTCGTGCTCGGCTCCCCGCGCTACATGAGCCCGGAACAGGCCGCCGGCGACCGGACGCTCGACGGAAAGAGCGACGTGTACTCGCTGGCGCTCGTCGGCTACGAGTTGTTCGCCGGTGAGCCCGCGGTCGGGGGTACCGGCACCCAGGCGATCATCACCCAGCAGCTGACGCAGACGCCCCCCGCGCTCGAGACGCG
>DASSZC010000106.1:0-6022 GCA_035702925.1 Gemmatimonadaceae bacterium
ACCTCCCGCGCTGCACCCCGTCGGGATTCTTCACGGTGATCGTGTACGTGCTCGACAGGTGGCGGTACTCGATCGTGTACTCCTTCCACGCCGACGGCAGGCAGGGCTCGATCGCCAGGCGGTCGCCATGCTTCCGGAAGCCGAGGATCGCTTCCAGGCCGACGCGGTACATCCAGCTCGCGGAGCCGGTGTACCAGGTCCAGCCACCGCGGCCGAGGTGCCCTTCGGCGGTGTAGAGATCGGCGACGACGACGTACGGCTCGACCTTGTACTGCTCGGCGTCGGCGCGCGTCGAGGCGTGGGTCAGCGGGTTGATCATCTGGTACAGCTCGAAGGCGCGGTCGCCCTTGCCCTGCAGCGCGGTGGCGAGCACCGCCCAGAGCGCGGCGTGGGTGTACTGCGCGCCGTTCTCGCGGACCCCCGGCAGGTAACCCTTGATGTAGCCCGGGTCGTGCGTCGTCTTGTCGAAGGGTGGGGTCAGCAGCATCAGCAGTCGCGCGTCGTTGCGGACGAGGTGCTCCTCGAGCGACTGCATCGCCTGCTGCTGGCGCTCGGGGGCGCCGGCGCCGCTGATCACGCTCCAGCTCTGGGCGATCGAGTCGATCCTGCACTCGTCGCTGGTCGCCGAGCCTAACGGCGCGCCGTCGTCGAAGTACGCGCGGCGGTACCAGGCGCCGTCCCACGACGTCTCCTCGATCGCCTTGACGTAGCTCTCGGCCTGCGAGCGGAAAGTCGTCGCCTCTGTCTTGTCGCCGCGCGAGTCGGCGATCACCGCGAAGGAGCGGAGCGTCGTCGCCAGGAACCAGGCGAGCCACACCGTCTCTCCCTTGCCGTTCACGCCGACGCGGTTCATCCCGTCGTTCCAGTCGCCGATCCCGATCAACGGCAGCCCGTGCTCGCCGACGGTGCAGGCGCGGCGCAGCGCCCGCAGGCAGTGCTCGTAGACGGTCCCGCTCTCCCCGCTCGGCTGCGGCAGGTCGTACACTTCGTGCTCGTGCGGCTCGAGCTGGCGCATGGTGAGGAAGGGCGCCTGCTCGTCGAGGACCGACGCGTCGCCGGTGACGCGGATGTAGTGGTCGACCACGTACGGCAGCCAGGCGAGGTCGTCGCTGAACTTCGTCCGCACCCCGCGCCCGCTGTGCGGGTGCCACCAGTGCTGGACGTCGCCCTCGACGAACTGCCGCCCCGCCGAGCGGACGATGTGCTCGCGCGCGAGCTGCGGTTCGGCGTAGACGAACGCCATGCAGTCCTGGAGCTGGTCGCGGAAGCCGTAGGCGCCGCTGCTCTGGTAGAGCGCCGACCGCCCCCACATCCGGCAGGACAGCGCCTGGTAGAAGATCCACCGGTTCATCATCGCGTCGAAGCTCGGCTCCGGGGTGCGCACCGCGATCGTCGACAGCCGCTGCTCCCAGCTCTTGATCGTCGTCGCCACCCGGGCGCGTGCCCCCTTCGCCTCGCGGTGCTTCGCGACCGCGGCATGCGCCGCCTCCTCGCTCGACGCCGCACCGAGGATGACGACGATGTCCCGCGTCTCGCCCGGGACGAGCTCGATCACGCACTGCAGCGCGGCGCAGGGATCCATCCCGCCGCCGACCGCACCGGCGAGGGGAGGGGCGCCCTGCGTCATCGCGTACGGCGCGCCTAACGTTCCGTTGCGGCCGATGAACTCGCGCCGGTCGGCCGTGTACCGGGCGACCGGCTCGCTGATCGCCGCGTACGCCTGCCAGCCGGCGAAGTTCGGGTCGAAGGTGTTGCGGGCGAAGATCGCCCCGGTCGCCGGGTCGTACGAGGTGTTGACCTGGTGCTGGCTGTGCTCGCGGGTCACGCCTAACGTCCACTCGGTGTACGAGGTGATCGTCAGGCGCCGCCGCCGGTCGCTGCGGTTGGAGACGCGCAGCGTCGACAGCTTCACTGCCTCGTGCTCGTCGATGCCGAGCGTGAGCAGGGTGCCGATCCCGTCGCGCACGTGCTCGAACGACGACGCCCCGGCGGTGTGCCGGGCGACGTAGGGCGCGCTCGTGCGAATCGGTGCCGGCGTCGCGCACCAGACGACATGGCTGTCGTCGTCGCGCAGGTAGATCACTTCACCCGGCGGATCGCTGACCGGGTCGTTCTGCCACGGGGTCAGTCGGTAGAAGAAGCTGCTCTCCGCCCACGTGCACCCGGCGCCACGCTCGCTCACCATGAACCCGCCGCGCTCGTTGGCGACGACGTTCACCCATGGCGCGGGCGGTACCTTGTCCCCGCTCACGCGGATGAAGTAGTCGCCCTCCGTCGTCAGGCCGCCGAACTCGTTGTCGAAGCTCAGGGGCGGTGCTTCCACCGGCGCGCTGAGCACGGGGATCCCCGCCGACGGCGTCGGCCGGTCGCCATGCCGCGAGCCGTGCCCGTCGCCGCGCACGAGGTCGCGCTCGACGAGATCCCCCGGCGCATAGCCGACCGGGACGTCGGGCACTGGATGCTTCGGCTCGCGAAGCACGGTGTGCAGCCGCGCGCGCTGCAGCGCGAGGGTGTCCGAGGGCGAGGCCTGCGTCGCAGCGAGCCGCTGCGCATGGATCGAGTCCTCGCCGAACAGCTCGAGCTCGTCGAGCTCCTCCTTCGTCTTCGACGCGTCGATGATGCGGGCGAGCGAGCGGCCATCGCAGGGGATGTGCACGCGCGCGGTCGCCCGCAGCATCGTCAGCGCGTCCTCGCCGAGGACGTCGGCGCGGCGAATGAACACACCTCCCGGCCGGTCCACCATCCCGGCGTCGCTCGACGCGAAGATCGACGACGTGATCTTGTCGTTCAGGTCCTGCAGGTACGTCGGCGCGTGCGCGTTGAGGACGACGAGGTCGACCATCATCCCGCGCCGCCGCCAGTAGTGGTGCGCGAGCAGGAGCTGGCGCAGCGTCGGGAGCCCCTCCATCGAGTCGATCGTCGCCAGCAGGATCGGCCAGTCACCGGACAGCCCGGCGCTCCAGAGCAGGGGCTGCGAGCCACGGTTGGCGATGATCTCCTCGACTGGCGCGCGCAGCGTCGATGTCGGGTAGAAGAGGTAGCCGGCCAGCTCCTGGAACACCGCGGCATCGGTCGGCGTCATCCCGAGCTCGCGCAGCTCGACCTGCGTCGAGGTCCAGGCGAGATCGAGGGCGCGCTGCGCCGCGTGCGGGTGGTGGTAGCGATCGGCGAGCTGGAACGCGCGCTCGCGGCTGTCGGCGACGATCGTCGTGAAGGCGACCGACGCCGAGCGCCCGGGGGGAATCGTCACCCGCGTGCGCAGCGCGAAGATCGGGTCGAGCACCGCCCCCGTCGTCATCGACAGCGGTCCATCGCCATCGAGGGCGACCGGGTCGCGCGTGCTCCGCCCGCGGCCGACGAACTTCGCCCGGTCGGTTTCGCAGGTCGTCGCGCCGACGCGGTCCTTGCCTGCGTCGACGACGTGCACGCACCAGAGCGACTTCTCGCTCGCCGAGCGCGGACGCCGGGTCGCGGTGATCGCCGTACACCACTCGTGCCACTCCGTCTCGACGAAGAGGTTGGCGAAGGCGGGATGGGCGCGGTCGGCGTCGGGGGAGTGGAGGACGATCTCGCCATAGCTCGTCAGCTCGATCTCGCGCGTCTCGGTGCTGTTGTTCGTCAGCGTCACCCGCCGTACCTCGGCGGAATCGTCAGGCACGACGGCGATCTCGGTGCGCGTCTCGATCCCGTCCTCGGCCCGATGGTAGGTGACGCGGTCGGTGGCGAGCAGCGCGCGATACCACTCGGCCGGCGCGCAGGTCGGCTGGTAGGCGGCGGACCAGACGCGCTTCCGGGTCGTGTCCCGGACGTAGCAGAACTGTCCTGTGTTGTCGCGGGTGCCGTCGGCGCGCCAGCGCGTGATCGCGAGGTCGCCGTAGCGGCTGTAGCCCGCGCCGCAGCTGCTGACCATGATCGTGTACGGCAGGTGGCCGAGCAGCGCGACGTGCGGCTGCGGGGTGTCGGGCGCGTCGATCTGCCTGACGGCGGGGCGCTCGAGCTCCGGGTCGGGGAGCGCCTCGTCGGGACGCGCCTCCTGCGGCTCCTGGAGGACGAGCCGGCGCGGGATGCGCTCGTGCAGGAGCAGCTCCGCCGAGCGGACGAGGGGATCGGCGTGGAAGCGACGCTGCCAGAGCCCGTCGCGCAGCGCGTTGGCGAGGGCGATCAGCCCCATCCCGATGTGGTGCGCCATGAACGTCCGCACGAGCGCGAAGCGCTCACCGGGGTCGGGGCGGGTGTAGTCGAGCGAGTCGAGGAAGCCGTACCTGCCTAACGCGCCGCGGCGCTCGAGCCGCGCCATGTTGCCGAGCGCCTTCGCCGGGTCGACGAGGACGGCGAGCGCCGACGCGTAGGGCGCGATGACGAGGTCGCGGCCAAGCCCGCGCTTGAGCGCGAGGTTCGGGATGCCGAAGGCGCGGTACTGATAGGTGAGGTGACGGTCGCGCAGGTTGTACGCGCTCTCGCTGATCCCCCACGGCACGTCGCGCGCGTCGGCGTAGGCGATCTGCCGCTTCACCGAGCCGCGATACGTCTGGTCGAGGACCGTGAAGGGGAACGACTGCATGACGAGCACCGGCATCAGGTACTCGAACATGCTCCCGCTCCAGCTGACGAGCGCGGTCGCGCCGTCGGCGTGGGTCAGGGTGCGCCCGAGGCGGAACCAGTGCTCGACGGGGATGTCGTTCTTGGCGATCGCGACGAAGCTGGCGAGCCGCGCCTCGGAGGCGAGGAGGTCGTAGTACGACGCGTCGCGCGAATGGGTGTGCTGCTGGTAGCCGATCGAGAAGAGCTTGCGCCGCTCGTCGAAGAGGAAGCGGAAGTCCATCTCGAGGGCGTACGCATAGGCGCGCGAGGCGATCGTCTCGAGGCGCTCGACGAGCTCCGATGCCTCGGTCGACGTCGCCGCGACCTCGCGGAGCGATGGCAGCTCGCTGGTGCTCGTCCCGATGTTGGCGACCGGATCCGCCGCCCGGGCGGCGGCGACCGCGGCGAGGCGCGTCGCTTCGTCGTCGAGGCGGTTCGCGGTCCAGTCGAGCCACTCGATCGCCGGGTCGAGGATCTCCCCGGGGAGCTCGGAGGCGCCTAACGCGAGGCGGGCCCGCTCGAGGGGGGCGGCGACGGCGGCGATCGCCTCCGCGCTCGGCGCGTCGGTGTGGATCGCGGCGAACGCGGTGCGCGCGGCGCGGACGAGCTTCGCCGCGTCGGCGACGGCGCCGAAGCTGAGCGGGGTGTCGGCCGCGCCCGAGGTGGCGAGCGTCGTCAGGCGGTCGTGGGCGATGTGCAGCGCCGCGGCGAGGGCGCGCCAGAGGCGGGCGCTCGAGACCGGGCGGTCGGCGATGTGGAGGCACGACTGCCGGAGCGCGATCAGGTGGCCGGCGAGGTTGCCGCTGTCCACCGTCGAGATGTACGCCGGCTCGAGGACGCTCAGCCCTTCGAGCTCGTACCAGTTGTAGAAGTGCCCGCGATAACGGCGCATCCGCTCGAGTGAGCGGAAGGCGCGCTCGAGCCGCGTCGTCATCTCCTCGATCGAGATGAAGCCCAGCTCGGCGGCGGTGGCGATCGCGATCAGCTGCAGCCCGATGTTCGTCGGCGAGGTGCGCATCGCGACGACGGGGGTCGGATCTTCCTGGTAATTGTCCGGCGCAAGCCAGTTGGTGTCTTCGGTGACGAAGTAGTCGAAGAAGCGCCAGTGGAGGAGGGCGTAGCGCACCGCGGCTTCCTGGTTCGCCGCCGAGATCCGCTGCGCCCTGCGAAGCGCGGGCTGGCTCAGCGCCTGGGCGACCGCCGGGGATCCGATCCACATCGCGACGAGTGGGACCGAAACGAGCAGTAGTCGCCACACGTCGATCCGACCCGCCATCGCATGGCCCGTGTCGGCGCCGACCGCGAGGAGCGCCCAGGCGGAGGTGGCGATCGCGGCGAGCACGGCGACGCCGATGGCGACTGCCGGCCACATCTTCCGCCAGAGCTCACCATGGACGTCGCTCGCCATCCGCTCGACCTGCGACGCCGTCTGCCACTCGAG